>NZ_JBBCQL010000049.1:0-24101 GCF_037149975.1 Chryseobacterium sp. VD8
ACACCGCCTTTATTATACACTTCATACTGATACAGGACGTACTGATAAGGATCCAGAACATCAATTGTATTCTGAATTTTTCTGACCCCTAAAAATCCGTTGTAATTAATTGATGTTTTTGCTCTCTTACGCCCTCCTTTTGTGGTAATAAGGACAACACCATTGGCTCCTCTTGCTCCGTAAATACTCGTAGAAGATGCATCTTTTAGCACTTCAATCGATTGAATTTCCTTAGGCGAAAGAATAGAAAGTGCATTATCCATCTGTACACCATCCAGAATATATAAAGGAGCATTGCTCCCTGTAATGGAGTTTCCTCCTCTTACTACAATATCTACATCGGCTCCCGGCGAACCTTCACTCAGGGAAACCTGTACTCCAGCCATTCTTCCCTGTATTGCTTCTGCAGCATTGGTAGAAGGCATATCTTTTATCGCTTCTGCTTTTACAGAAGAAACAGCGTTGGTAACGTCTTTTTTAGAAACTTTGGTATATCCTACCAAAACCACCTCGTCGATCTTGGTTTCTTTTTCCTTCTTTGTTTCTTTTTCTTGAGCCATTGCAAGGACAGGAAGTAGAAAGACAGTTAAATATAACCACTTTACTGATTGTACTTTTTTATCCATTTTGTATCCTTATAGTTTTAATTTTGGTTGAAAGTTTTTTTTCAATCTTTGTTTTCATTGGTGGATTTGGAAGTATTCTACTGTTTTTAGTGGTAAATATTTTAGAAACCTTACACTTTCCTTTGTGCAATCGATTGCGTAATTTTTCAATTAAAATATTCTCGCTCCTAAACTAATATTATTTTTGAATATGCAAAGAAAAAAATATTATTTTTTCATTAATTTGAATTTTAATTATATAATTATTAATTAATTTTAAATGATTAAATAATTGTAAATCAATATTTTATATTTTAAATATTCAACTGCTTTTTTCTTCTCTTTTTTCAGTGAGGATCATAAAATAAATTAAAAAAAGTTTAAAATTTATAGGTTTTTATGGCCTGCAATTTCCCCAAATTTAACAGCAAGAACGAAAATTTAACATACTTTCCTGATTTTTATCATCTTTTTCAACGGAGTTTCATCATGCATTTTTTAAGTGATAATTTTTAACCTTATTATATGTATAGAATAATGTTGTTTTTTGATTATTTTTATTAAATTGATATTCTTCTTAGTTAAACGATTTTTTATACAGCATCATCTTTTTTCCAAATATCAATGCATCATTTTGGTTAAATAGAACAGGAATTTTTCATTGTTTTTTTATAATAAAATTGTAGAATTTAATTTTTAATTAATTGATTATTATTTATTTATAAATTTTTATTAAATTTTTGTTAACCATATAAATAATAATTATATATTTATCCCGAAAGTATTTCTACAAGTTTTCAGTGTAATTTATGCAATCGATTACATAATGTTTAACCGGTTTTGTTGAAACCGCAAAATGAATTTAAAAGAAGATGACAAAATCTGAGTTTCGGTACGCCCATCATCCCGAAGATGTAAAAAAATATACAACTGAGGATTTAAGAAGGGAATTTCTGATGAATAACTTATTCAATGAAGATCAGATCAATGTAGTGTATTCTATGTACGACAGAATGATTGTCGGAGGCGCAATGCCGGTAAAAAGCCCATTAACGCTGGAACCGACAGACGATTTGAAAGCTGAACATTTCTTAGACAGAAGAGAGCTGGGAATCATTAATGTAGGAGCTGCCGGAAAAGTAACTGTTGATGGTGACGTTTTCGAACTGGCAAACAAAGAAGCTTTATACATCGGAAAAGGAGCAAAAGATGTGGTTTTTGAAAACGGAAACGAAGGACAGACCTTGTTCTACTTCAATTCTGCACCCGCTCATCATTCTTATCCTACAAAGAAAATTACAAAGAACGAAGCAGAAATTGTAGAATTGGGCGAAACAAAATACGCAAACAAAAGAACAATCAATAAACTGATTGTGAACAGCGTACTGGAAACCTGCCAATTACAGATGGGAATGACGGAACTGCACGAAGGAAGTGTCTGGAATACGATGCCTTCTCATACGCATACCCGAAGAATGGAAGCTTATTTCTATTTCGATCTGGAAGAAGGTCAGGCGGTAAGTCATTTTCTGGGGCAGCCTCATGAAACGCGTCATATTTTTATGAAAAACAACGAAGCTGTTCTGTCTCCGGAATGGTCTATCCACTCAGGAGTCGGAACATCCAATTACACTTTTATTTGGGGTATGGCGGGAGAAAATATGGATTATGGCGATATGGATGCTGTAAAAACTAACGAACTAAAGTAATATTTTCCACATGAAATTATTCGATTTATCCGGTAAAGTTGCCGTTGTTACAGGCGGAACTCATGGATTGGGAATGGCAATGGCAGAAGGTCTTGCAGAAGCAGGTGCTGAACTGGCAATCACAAGTACAACACCGAAAAAATTAGAGGAAGCACTGGAATATTATCACTCCAAAGGATACAAAGCAACCGGATATATTTTCGATGTAACCGACGAAAGGGAAGCCGCTCAGAAAGTAGCTTTAATGGAAGCTGCTCATGGAAAAATAGACATCCTTGTCAACAATGCAGGAATCATCAAACGCATTCCGGCAATTGATATGGAAGTGGAAGACTTTAGAAAAGTAATCGATGTAGACCTTACCGGGCCTTTCATCATGTCCAAATTAGTGGGAAAATACATGATTAAAAGAAAGTTCGGAAAAATTATCAACATTTGTTCAATGATGAGTGAGCTGGGACGCGATAACGTCGTTGCGTATGCTTCGGCAAAAGGCGGACTTAAAATGCTCACCAAAAATTTAGCAACAGAATGGGCGAAACATAATATTCAGGTAAACGGAATCGGTCCCGGATATTTTGCAACGTCGCAGACAGAACCCATAAGAGTGGACGGAAATCCGTTCAACGAATTTATCATCAGCAGAACTCCGGAAGGAAGATGGGGCAACCCGGAAGACCTTGCTGGAACAGCTATTTTCTTAGCTTCAGATGCAAGTAAGTTCATCAACGGACAGATTATTTACGTTGATGGCGGAATTTTAGCAACCATCGGAAAACCTGCTAATGAATAACACTAGAACTTTAAGAATGAACTCTTTTATTACAGATACTTTTTTATTACAAAATAAATACGCTGAAGAATTATACTTCAACTACGCAGAAAAACAGCCGATCATTGATTATCATAATCATTTGACTCCTAAAGATATTGCAGAAAACACGGTTTTTGACAATATTTCTAAAGTCTGGATTGCAGGAGATCATTACAAGTGGAGAGCGATGCGTACAATGGGCGTGAACGAAAAATTCATTACCGGAGATTCTTCAGACAAAGAAAAATTTGAAGCCTGGGCTAAAACAGTTCCGTATACTTTGAGAAATCCTTTGTATCACTGGACGCATTTAGAACTGAAAAGATATTTCGGAATTGATGAATTGCTGAATGAAAACAACGCTTCAGAAATTTACGATAACATTAACGCTCAGCTTCAGACTCCTGAAAAATCCACAAGAGGTTTGCTGGAAATGATGAATGTGGAATCTCTGTGTACAACAGAAGATCCAACCGATATTTTGAATTACCACCAGGATTTGGCAAAAAGCGACTGGAAAATAAAAGTAAGCACCGCTTTCCGTCCTGATAAAGCGATTTTAATTGAAAATCACAACTTCGCAGATTATATTGCCAAATTAGGAGAATCTGCAGGAATCGAGATCAATTCTTACCAGACTTTGTGCGACGCATTATTAAAAAGAATTGAATATTTCCACGAAAACGGATGCAGATTATGTGACCACGGACTGAACAATATTTCTTTTGAAGAAGCTACAGAAGCGGAAGTAAGTTCCATTTTTAATGATAAACTTTCAGGAAAAGTAATTGCTGAAAAGCAGGTGAATCAGTTTAAAACAGCCATTTTACTGTTCTTAGGAGAAGCGTATCACAAATTTGGCTGGGTTCAGCAGTTCCATTTAGGAGCTTTGAGAAACAATAACGAAAGAATGCACAGAATTCTCGGTCCCGATACAGGATGGGATTCTATCGGTGACTTCGTGCAGGCAGAAACTTTGTCTAAATTATTAAACGCTTTAGACGGGAAAGATAAATTAACGAAGACTATTTTATACAATTTAAATCCTGCCGACAACGAAATTTTCGCAACGATGATCGGAAATTTCAACGATGGAAGCATTAAAGGAAAAGTACAGTTCGGCTCAGGATGGTGGTTTTTAGACCAGAAAGACGGAATGATCAAACAGATGAATGCGCTTTCAAACATGGGATTGATAAGCTGTTTTGTAGGGATGTTAACCGATTCAAGAAGTTTCCTTTCTTTCCCGAGACACGAATATTTCAGAAGAGTGCTTTGTAATCTTTTTGGGGAAGAAATAAAAAACGGCGAATTGCCACAGGATATGGAACACGTTGGGAAAATTATTTCCGATATCTGTTACCATAATGCTAAAAATTATTTTGATTTTTAAATTTAAATGAGATTAAATCTCTCGCAGATTGAGCAAATTTTGCAGATTTAAAATGATCTGCATTATTAGCTAAATCTGCGGGAAATTCAAAAATATTTTAAACCATTAAGGAGAATTAAGAAGTTAAGTTTTGATTAGGGTAAAATTAAAGATTTTAATTCAGCAAAAGCACTTAAAGCGAAGCTCACTTAATTTTTCAAAACTCCTTAATAACATCTTAATGGTTGAAATTAAAAACTTGCAGATTAAGCGGATTTTTATAACATAATTATCTGCCAGATTTGTAAAATCGGCGAGAAATAAAAAATATTTTGAACCATTAAGGACAATTAAGGATTTAAGACTTTTTAAGCTAAAATCTTAGATTTTATTAAGCATATTGCTTAAAGCGATGCTAAAACTTAACTATTCTCAACTCCTTAATAAATCTTAATGATTTAAATAAACAATAATTACATATCCGCATTTTTTCTAAACTTGAAAAATCTTTGTGAGTTTGGCTGAGTAGAACGCCTTTGCGAACTTAAATATACATCGAGTTTTAAAAAGAAAATCTTAGCGCACTTTACGTTAAAATAACAGCAGATATTAAACAGAGTATTTATTAAAATATGGCTAGCAAAATACTTACTTTCGGTGAAATCATCATGCGGCTTTCCCCTCCCGGAAACAGAACCATGAAGCAGAGCCATGAAATGGAATTTTTCTTCGGCGGAACAGAACTTAATGTCGCTTCTTCATTAGCAACGATGGGATGCGAAGTAAAACATGTAAGTGCAGTTTCGGATGATTTCGTGGGAGAATCAGCTTTATCTTTTGTTAAAAGTTTCGGAATTGACACCAATTTTATTTCTAAAAATGAATATCCTTTAGGTTTGTATTTCTTAGAAGTGGGTTCTTCAGTTCGGGCGAGCAGAATTGCTTATAACCGTTTAAATGGTTCATTTGCCAACATAGAAGCAGAGAAAATCGACTGGAAAAACGCTTTGAAAGACTGCGATTATTTTCACTGGACAGGAATCAGCCCCGGAATTTCAAAATCAGCTTATTTAAGTTTGAAAGAAGGTTTGCAAACCGCTCGCGAATTGGGAATTGAAGTAACAACCGATCCAGCTTACCGTTCCAATCTTTGGAAATATGGAAAAAACGGAAACGAAGTGTTGAAAGAACTGGTTTCTCTATCAACCATCTTCATTGGTGGCGTGAATGAAATCAACGAAATCTTAGGAACTCAGTTTTCATCCGATAAAGAAGGTTTTTTACAAGCCTGTGAAGAATTAAAAAGACAATGTCCGTCCATTCATAAAATTTTCGACAAAATAAGAATCGGGGTTACGGCAAGTTCTCAGCAGACACAGGGAAGAGCCTTAATCAACGGAAATTATTTTGAAACCCAATTTTTAGAAATAGACAATGTAGTCGACAGAATCGGAACAGGAGATGCTTTCGCAGCGGGTTTAATTTATGGCTTAAAAAATTTCGACGATGAAAAGGCTTTGAATTTTGCGAACGCAGCCTGTGCTATCAAACACACGATCTTAGGAGACATCAACTATTGCAGCGCAGAAGACATTCTGGAAGTAATGGCAGGAAATTCCGGAGGAAGAATTAAGAGATAATAGTTATTAGTTGCTGGTTTATGGTTTTTAGCGGTTCTTTTTAGAATTAAATCAAAAAACTTTGTGATCTTATTTAAGTGAAACGCCTTTGCGAACTTAAAAAACAGCTAGTAGTCAAAAAAAAATCTTCGCGGACTTTGCGTTAAAAATATACAGAATATTAAAGAATATTTAATTCCATCAAAGATTATTTTGAAAAAAATAAAACAAAATGACAAAAATTCAAACCGTTACCAACGCCATCGTTAATCAGGGGATTTTGCCTTTGTATTATAATGATGATGAAACGGTAACCATAGATATACTGAAATCGCTTTACAAAGCAGGAATTCGGGCAGTAGAATATACAAGCCGCGGAGAATCTGCATTAAGCAATTTTAAAAAAATGATAGAAATCCGCAACGCGGAGATGCCGGAAATGCTTCTGGGAATCGGAACGATTAAAAACCTACAACAAGCGGAAGAATATCACAAAGTGGGAGCAGATTTCTTTATTAGTCCGGGTTTTGTAGCGGAAGTTGCCGCATTTTTAATTCCAAAAGACGTATTGTACAGTCCAGGTTGTATGACGCCGACTGAAATTATCGCCGCAGAAGCCGCAGGAGTAGCATTTATTAAATTATTTCCCGGAAATGCTTTGGGAGCAGGATTTATGAGTTCCATCAAAGATGTTTTCCCGAATCTGAAATTCATGCCGACAGGTGGAGTAGATATCACGAAAGAAAGTATTGAAAGTTGGTTCAAAGCCGGAGTTTCTGCGGTAGGAATGGGAAGTAAACTTATTAGCAAAAATTTGATGGCTTCTAAAGATTACGCAACCATTGAAAATGAAACGAAAAAAGTATTGGAAATCATCCAGACTTTAAAATAATAATAAAAAATAACGCAATACATAGCTACGCCGAGTGAATAGTTTATGCTGAGCTTGTCGAAGTACCTTTGCGAACTTAAAAATATACATGAAGTTTAAAAAGAAAATCTTTGCGCTCTCTGCGTTCAAAAAACACATCATTAAAAATTAAAACAAAAAATAACTAAATTCTAAACAAGTATGAGTTCAGTTAAATCTATTAAACCAAGTGCATTCAGATGGACGATATGCTCGCTGCTGTTTATTGCGACGACCATTAATTATCTGGATCGGCAGGTTTTATCATTAACATGGAAAGATTTCATTGCTCCGGAATTTCACTGGAACAATAACGATTACGGAATATCACTGCGCTGTTTTCCATTTTCTATGCCGTAGGAATGCTTTTCGCAGGGAAATTTGTCGACTGGATGGATACCAAAAAAGGTTTTCTTTGGGCAATAGGAGTTTGGTCAGTCGGTGCTGTTTTACATGCTTTTTGCGGAATTGCCACTTCAGGAATTCTCACCGGAAACTGGTTAGCAGGTTTTCAGGGATCTAAAGAATTGATTTCTACAGTTTCCAATACTTCTGCCATTATCAGTACAAGTGTAACTTTGTTCATTTTTGCACGTTTCGTTTTGGCGATTGGTGAAGCGGGAAATTTTCCGGCAGCTATTAAAACGACAGCAGAATATTTTCCTAAAAAAGACAGAGCTTTTTCTACAAGTATCTGGAATGCAGGAGCAACGGTGGGAGCTTTGGCTGCACCAGTTACAATTCCTTTCATTGCCAAATCGATGGGTTGGGAATGGGCGTTCATCATCATTGGAGCTTTAGGATTTGTATGGATGGGACTTTGGGTATTTTACTACAAAAAACCGCATCAGCATCATAAAGTGAATGAACATGAGCTTACGTATATTAATCAGGATCAGGAAGATGCTGTTGTTGAAGAAAATACGGTAACAACAGAAGAACGAAAATTCACATTCAAAGAATGTTTCAGTTATAGACAGACCTGGGCATTTGCTTTTGGAAAATTCATGACGGATGGTGTTTGGTGGTTCTTTTTATTCTGGACTCCGGCGTATTTAAGTTCCGTTTACAAAATGGATTCTACGCAAAGTGCTTTTCCGTTATTTGTATTGTATATGATCACTTTATTCTCCATCATTGGAGGATGGCTTCCAAAATATTTTGTTGAAAAGAAAGGAATGAATGCCTATTCAGGAAGAATGAAAGCCATGTTGATTTTCGCATTTTTTCCGCTTTTGGCACTTTTGGCACAGCCATTAGGTTCGGTAACATACTGGATTCCTGTTTTGATTATCGGAATTGCCGGAGCTGCACATCAGGCTTGGTCGGCAAACATTTTCTCGACGGTCGGCGATATGTTCCCTAAAAAAGCCATTGCTACCATTACCGGAATTGGCGGAATGGCAGGCGGAATCGGTTCTTTTTTAATTAATAAATCTTCCGGAGTTTTATTCGATCACGCTCACAAAGTATGGACAACCGTAGACGGAATTCCTTTGCTTGAAAAATATCCTCAATACATCAACGAAAGATTACCGGATGGATTTTTTGAACAATTGGAAAAATCCGGTGCAATCGTTAAGGACGGAATTGATAAAGGCTACATGATTATTTTTTCAATCTGTGCCGTAGCGTACCTTATTGCATGGACAGTAATGAGAATACTGGTTCCGAAATATAAAGTCATTAGCAAATAGAACTAAACCTATAAGGTTTCAAAAACCTTATAGGTTTGGCAAAAGTACCCTTAAGTCCAAATAAAAACTCTTAGTGATCTTATTTAAGTGAAACGGCTTTGTGAACTTAAAAACAGTCAGTAGTCAAAAAAACTTTGCGGACTTTGCGTTCAAAACCAAAAATCACCGCAAATAATTAAACCATTAAGAATAGATAAGAAGTTAAGAAGAATTAAGAATTTGCAAGCAAATTAAAGGCAAGCTTAAGAAATTTATTTCTCTTAACTAATCTTAACCCCTTAATCAATCTTAATGGTTAAAATATATAGAAAGTAAATAAACTCTTAGTGATCTTATTGAAGTGAAACGGCTTTGTGAACTTAAAAACAGTTATTATTCAAAAAAACTTTGCGGACTTTGCGTTCAAAACCAAAAATCACCGCAAATAATTAAACCATTAAGAATAGATAAGAAGTTAAGTAGAATTAAGAATTTGCAAGCAAATTAAATTCAATCTTACGAAATTTATTTCTCTTAGCTAATCTTAACCCCTTAATCAATCTTAATGGTTAAAATATATAGAAAGTAAATAAAAACTTAGTGATCTTATTGAAGTGAAACGCCTTTGCAAACTTAAAAACAGTCAGTAGTCAAAAAAACTTTGCGGTCTTTGCGTTCAAAATCAAAAATCATTGCAAATAATTAAACCATTAAGAACATTTAAGTAATTAAGAAAATTAAGAATTTAAACAAAAATAGTAGAGATTTAAAAGGTCAAAACAGTTTAGAAAGTCTTACTAAGATCGCCTTTGCTGAGTGAAACGCCTTTGCGAACTTAAAAATATACATGAGATATTAAAAAAATCTTTGCGGTCTTTGCGTTCAATACCAAAAATCACCGCAAAAAATTAAACCATTAAGAATAGATAAGAAGTTAAGAAGAATTAAGAATTAACAAGCAAATTAAATTCAGGCTTACGAAATTTATTTCCCTTAACTTTTCTTAACCCCTTAATCAATCTTAATGGTTAAAAGTAAAACTTTAAGTCCTTCGCTGAGTGAAACGCCTTTGCGATCTTAAAAAACAGTTAGTATTCAAAAAAAACTTTGCGTCCTTTGCGTTTAAAACAAACCAAAGCCACCGCAAAACAATATTATAGAAGATGGAAAATCAGATAAAACAAAAATTAAATCGTGAATTAAACAATACTCAGGAAAAACTTCCCATTAAAATCGTTCAGTTTGGTGGCGGAAATTTCATGCGTGGATTCATAGATTATGTAATTGATAAATTAAATAAAGAAACCGACTGGAAAGGGGGGATTGTCAACTTACAGGCAACGCCAAACGGCTCTATTCAGAAAATGGAAGAGCAGGATAATTTATATACTCTTTTCACGAGAGGAATTAAAAAAGGAGAAATTATTGATGAAAAGCACGTCATTTCTGCGATTCAGAAATCAATTAATCCATATTCTGATTACCAGGATTTTTTAGCTTTAGCGAAAGAAGAAGAGCTGGAATTTGTATTTTCAAATACCACGGAAACAGGAATTGCTTACGACGAAATGGAAACGTCTTACGATGGTCCACACAAAAATTTCCCTGCAAAAGTAGCGGTTTTACTTTACGAAAGATTTAAATATTTCAATGGAGCGGCAGATAAAGGATTGAGAATTATTCCCTGCGAATTAATCGAAGACAATGCATTTGTTTTAAGAGATATTATCATCAAATATGCTCAACTCTGGAATTTAGAAGATGCATTTGCGGAGTGGATTCATCAAAACAATTATTTCCATAATACTTTGGTAGACAGAATTGTTCCGGGCTATCCGAAAGACGATGCAGAATCTTATGAAGATCAGCTGGATTATGAAGACCAGATGATGGTAGTTTCAGAAACATTCCTTCTTTTTGTCATTCAGGAAGCAGGAAATTTAAATGATAGAATTCCTTTCAATAAAATCAACGAGCAGATTTTGGTGGTGGATGATATTCAGCCATACCGTTTAAGAAAAGTAAGAATTCTGAATGGCGGTCATACTTTAATGTTGGCTCCGGCAATTTTGTCAGGAAAAGAAACGGTTAAAGAATCTGTGGATGACCAATTTATCGGAAAGTTCCTGAAGGATGCCATTTCTAATGAAGTGAATCCGACATTAGGCTTAGATGAAACTGAACTGAAAGAATTCGCGGAAGAAGTTTTCGACCGTTTCAGAAATCCTTTCATAAAACATCATTTGGCAAGTATTGCTTTATATTTTGTATCTAAATTTAAAGTAAGAGTATTGCCAAGTTTACTTACCTATGTTGAAAACAACGGAAAATTGCCGGTGAACCTTACCTTTTCATTGGCAGGTCTCATCCGATTCTATCAGGGAAGTTTCGGCGAAAAAGCGCTTCCTTTAAATGATGAAGCAGGAATTATTGCTAAATTTAAAGAAATCTGGGCAAACGAAGAGTATGAAAAAGTTGCTGAATTAGCGCTTTCTGAAACTTCTTTCTGGGATAGAGACCTTACTCAGATTGAAGGTCTGAAAACAGCAGTGGCAAAAGCATTGTATGAAATCGATCATAATGACATGGAAACTGCCTATAACAATTTTGTAGAATTCAATTCTTAAAAAATCATGCAAAAGAAAATCCTGAAAGTAAATCCCAAAGACAACGTTATTGTAGCGCTGCTGGATTTATCTGCCGGAGAATCGGTACATCTTGACGGTGCAGAATACACGTTGACAAAAGATATTAAGGCTAAACATAAATTTGCTGCCATAGATTTTAAAGAAGGAGATCAGATCATTATGTATGGTGTCATTGTCGGAAAAGCCAATCAGTTCATCGAAAAAGGAGAAGTCATTACGACTGAAAACGTAAAACACCAAAGCGCAAAAGTAGAAGGCAAAACTGAAACTTTAGGCTGGATTCCCCCGAATGTAGATCGATGGAAAGACCGTACTTTCATGGGTTACCACCGTGAAGACGGACAGGTGGGAACGGAAAACATCTGGCTGTTTTTTCCTTTGGTATTCTGTGAAAACAAAAATATCGAAACGCTGAAAGATATTTTTGAAAAAGAGCTGTTACACGAAAAAGCGAGTAAACATCAGCTTTTATTAAGGTCATTATTAAATGGTGGCGAAACCTCCGATACAGCAGTGGAAGAGAAAGAAGACACCAGAGTATTTAAAAATATCGATGTAAGATTCATCACCCATCAAGGCGGTTGTGGCGGAATTCGTCAGGACGCGGAAGCATTGGGAAGGCTGTTTGCAGGATATGTAAACAATCCGAATGTTGCTGGTGCAACGGTTCTCAGCTTAGGCTGTCAGAATCTTCAGGTGCAGATTTTTATGGATGCGCTTCACGCTTTGGCTCCCGATAATAAGAAACCGATTGTTGTTTACGAACAGCAAAAATCCGGAACGATTGATGAAATGCTGACCGGCGTGATCAAAGATTCTTATGAAGGAATTAAACAGGCTAATAATATTGAAAGAAAACCTGCCTCCATCACAAATCTGAATATCGGTTTGGAATGTGGCGGTTCCGACGGTTTCTCCGGAATTTCTGCAAACCCTGTTTTGGGAGAAGTTTCAGATATTATGGCAGCAGTTGGCGGAACAACGATGCTTGCCGAATTCCCTGAATTGTGCGGAGTAGAGCAGGAGCTTGTCAACCGTTGCATCAATGATGAAGACGGTGTGAAATTCCTTAAGTTGATGAAAGATTTTGAAAAATCTGTTGTGGCGGCAGGTTCAGGTTTTGATATGAATCCGTCTCCCGGAAATATTAAAGACGGTTTGATTACCGATGCCATGAAATCCGCAGGAGCAGCTAAAAAGGGTGGTTCTGCTCCGATTGTTGAGGTTCTGGATTTTACAGAATACGCGACAAAACCAGGACTGAATTTGCTTTGTACCCCCGGAAATGATGCCGAATGTACGACTGCTTTAGTCGGTTCCGGAGCAACAGTTGTTCTTTTCACGACAGGTCTCGGAACACCAATGGGAAATCCGATTGCTCCGGTAATTAAAATTTCTTCAAATACCATTTTAGCTGAAAAAATGTCTGATATTATCGATTTCAATGCAGGAACGGTCATCAGCGGAGATAAAACCATTTCGGAAGCAGCAGACGAACTGCTTGAATACATCATTAAAGTGGCAAGCGGTGAAGTGAAAACCAAAGCCGATCTACTGAATCAGAATGATTTCATTCCATGGAGACGAGGGGTCTCTTTGTAATGATTTACTTATATTAAATATTAGGGTTGAAAATGCTTCCTGCTTTGTGTGGGGAGCATTTTCTTTTTGGACTGCTTAATTTTTTAAACACTAATTACACGGATGTATCTTCTTTTTTTAGATAGTGTAGATTTCAAAATCCGCGAAATTGAAAACTAAACTTTGTACTTAATCTTCAGAATTTGCAAACTTGTGTTTTCTGCACTATGAATTTTTGATAAACTCTAGAAATTTTTTTGCAAATTCTGTTATTGACATCATTCCAAATGGCTTGTAGTCAAATTTTCCAAAACCAGAATCTATTAATAAACCTAATGAATAAAGTTTTTGCTTTGAATACAAAAATTCCGCATCATTAATACCATAGAATTCTGCTGTTCTGTAAATATTTACACTTTTATTCTGTTCGCTAATTGCTCTAATTGCGTTTTTAGTAGCATTATATTTTATGACTGCATTATCCCAATTATTGGCAAATCCTTTTTCTCTTAATTCATATTCATTTTGAACATTTTTTTCTAACTCAGGTAGTAATTTTTCATATGAATTCTTTGTATCATATCTTTCATCAAATTTATTATCAAATAATTGATGATTTTTTAATATAGACATATCAATTTCACTCAAATTACTTATCAAATCAAGATATATTTCAGAATTTTCATAATCTAAATTTTCATTAAGGCTGTTTGTTAAAATATCTCTGAAATGCCTTAGCTTTTGTTCGGATTTTGTTTCTGCAACACGCTTTAATATTGCTTCGAATAAATCACTAAAGTCTTCGCTTTGTATTTTTTCAATATTTATTTCAGAGTTATTACCAAAATAATCAGATAATAATTCTGTAAATTTATTTAATCTATTTTGCTTGATTCTACCACGATATTCAAAAAGAGCTTCTGACAATAATTGTCCCACATAAGGAATGTTTGATAAGCCAATTTTTAATAATGATATTCCCACTTCGTTTTTATCTATATGATTATTCATAATATTGCAAATAATATTTGTTTTACATAATCTCTGGATTACAATTTACTACATAATGTTTATTTTTCGATAGCGCGGATTTGCAATCCATGCTTTTTTTATAGCAAGTCACGGATTACAAATCCGCGACATCTGGTTCTGGATTATCCGCAACATCAAGTATTAATCTTTTAGAACTATATTATAGTTTTTATAAAAGCTTCTATATTTTCAAACTTTTTAAAGCCGTTAAATTTTTTAACATCTTCTTTATTGACTCTTTTTCCTAAAATACTTTTAGGCTTTAAAGTGCTAAAATCAATATAAAAGCCATTATAAGAATCTGCTGTTTTATTGAAATTATAATAATCAAATGATCTTTCTAAAATATTTTTGTCACCCGTTGAATTTACAAATGCCGTTAATTCATGATTTATAAAATGTGAATGCGAAGAATTAAACGTGGATATTTTATTACCTACTTTATCAAAAGCTTCTCCACATAATTCATATTTTGAATTTTCAAAAGTTATAGTAAGAAATACAACATGCACAATATTTCTATCATCATCGTAGGTTATATCATACCAAAACCCTTCTATAAAGTTTGTGCGATCTATCCATTTTCTAAGACAGGAAAGGCGTTCAACAGCTGTAACTACAACTCTGTTTAGCCATGCAACAAGCGTAGTGAGCATTAAGATTGTGATACATGCCTGAATTCTCGGATTTTTAGTGACAAATTCCATTAAGAAATTTGAAAGATATAAAAGCGCTACTGATATAAAAGAACCAATAAACGTCTCATATGATAATTTGAATTTTTCTAGCTTTGTCATGATTATGTTATTAGTTTGGTTATTTCAAAGTTACATTATTGAAATATTATTTATATACTTTTTCAAGCTTATTAACATTAATTTCATGTAAATCATAAAACAAAAATTTAAACCTATCCTGAATTTTAATTAATTCATCAAGTTTTTGTTTACTGAATTTCTCATAATCTACCATTTCCTTTTCCTACTTTCGATAGCGCGAATTTACAATCCGTGCTTCCTTTATATTTTCGATGGCTAATAAGGTCATGGATTACAAATCCGAGACATCTGGATCTGGTCTGGTTTTATAAAACACTTGTAAGTGATTTAAAAATTTTATACCTTAGTAATCAGCAAATTAAAAATATTCGTTATGAAAAATCTAAAAAAATTAAAAAGAAGTCAGCTCGTGCTTATCAGCGGCGGCGATGTTGCGTATGCAGTCTGCGACCTGGATGGAAACTGTCCACCCACTGTAGGATCTTATTACTGTAATGATGGTATATGCTACAGAGTAACCGGCGGCGGTGGAGGTGGCGGAGGATGGTGTAATGAGCCTATTCGTCTTTGCCAGGAATGGGAAACAGGTTGCGGATGTGTGTACTAGCAAATCTTTGGTAAAAGTAAAGCGGTTTTTTCAACCGCTTTTTTTTGTTTTATAGTTTTAATCAAAAGATGAGGTGTACATTTATCCCTGCAAGTTTAGAATACATATAACGTTTTGTAAACCATAATTTACTATTTATTAAACAACTTATCAAAAACCCATTTCTACATATATTTCTGAAAATTTTATTTACTTTTGCCCCCAATAAAATTAATTACCATGATAACACGAAAACTATTTGTATCATTATTAATAACTTTTGGTCTTAGTCTGAATGCACAGATGAAGTTGAATGAGAGTAAGTACAATAAATTTATTAAAGGAGAAAAATATTCTGAAGCATTAGCTTACCTAAAAGAAAAAGGCGGTGTAAACAATTCTAATTATTGGTTTACCAAAGATGCACAACAATTAGCTACATTCTGCTTTGATCCTAATTTTGATGATAATAAGTACGATATTATTATTAATTATGTAAATAATTGTTTCAAAGGTATGGATAATCAGGAAAGAGGTTCTTATGATGTTGCCAATTGCTATCTGATAAAAACAAATTATTATTTGTGGAAAAATGATTATCAGAATGCAGCATTAGCTTACAAAGAATCTTTGGAAAGACTGGATAAGTTTAAGAAGGAAAATGACATTAATCCTGAGTACATTAAAATGGTAAAGAGTGTTATCGACAGGTATTATTTCAATCAGATAGAAACTCATAAAATGGAACAGATTATACGAAATTTTGATGTGAGTTCTTTAAATTTTTCTGAAGAGCAGGCATTTAAGGCAAGGCAGGAAATTAAAAAAATACTAACTGAGTATGACAAGCCTCGTAAAGTCCATTTTATTGATTATGAGAATAATTCTACCATCAATAAAGGTTTATCTGATTATTATTTTACGATGGGAGATTTTTTTAATAATTATTTTAAAGTTGATTTTTTCTATAACATGCCTAAGAAAGTTAAAAATCAATACTTTCCTACGATCAATGTAAATTATCTTTTGGATGACGAAAAATTTAAAACCAAAGAAGAAGAAACACAACAGACAGAGCAGAGAAAGGCAGCACTAATTAAAAAATATGGAAAAACTTTTGGAGAGGCTGTTTTCAACAGTAAAATTATTATTGGCATGACAAAAGCTATGTTGGAAGAAGGATTTAATAAGCCAAGAAGCATAGATGTTTCTGAGTATAGCGAGTATTGGACGTGGTCTGATGTGATGATAAGCATTGATAAAAAGACGCAAAAAGTAACTCATATAACGGATTTGAGATAAACTAAGAAGACTGTTCCAAAAGGACAGTCTTTTTTGTAATTTATTTTGAGGTACAAGGTCTCAGAGACACTAAGCTACTCTTTAAGATTAATCTAGCTGTTAAAAAATATAAAATCAATTTTTAGGAAAAATTACTCACTAATCTATCTGACATATAACAAAGCTTTTCGTCTTTGGGGTTTTCTTTTCAAATTTGATATTAAGGGAATCTTCAAGTTTTTGGGTAATAGTTTTGGGATCACTCATATTTTTAAATTAGGTTAAAAGTAAACTCTTTTTTATTACTTATAATTTTTTTTCAGGCTGTGTTTTTAGTCAATAATTATTCGGAAAGGAGTAGAAGGTCTGTAGTACCAGATTGCCACTTCCGGTTTGTCGAGCTGTTTTTCGGCATCTTATTTTTTTATTTTGTTCCCGGCAAGATTGGCTTCACGAAGCTTTGGGAGCTTATTCAATACACTGATATCGTAGATTTTGTTATCATAGAGGTTCAGGCGTTCAAGATTTTTCAAGTTTTCTAAACCATCGATGTTTTCAATTTCGTTTTCTTCCAGATTTAATGTTTTTAAATGGGTAAGATTATCCAGTTTAGATATTTTGGAAATCCCGCAATAACTTAGATCCAGTTCCTCAAGTTTGGGAAGATTTTCTAAAGATACAATGCCATCAAAATCGCTTCCAAAGAGTGTAAGTATTTTTAATTTTTCCAGATTGCTGATGTTTATTTTCTGCTCTTCTGATGCCCTTAAATCAAGTTTTTTAAGATTGGGAAATTTATCATGTAAATTTATCTCACAATATTCTCCTCTGCTGTATAATTTAAGTACTTTTACATGCTCTAAACGAGGGAGTCTATCAATCGTATTTACCTCAATAAATAGTTTTTTTAGTGACGGCAACTCCGTTAAACTTTCCAGATCGCAATCATCATCTAAAATAAGCTTTTTCAAAGATTTTAAATGCCCGATTCCTTTAAAATAAAAATCTCCAACGGTACCCAAATGTAATTTTTCCACGTTTTTCAGATGTTGCAAATCCAGAATAATGGGTTCAGTAATTTCAGGTTCCTGTTCTTTAATATAAATATTCAGGTCCAGGTTTTTAAGAGATTCCATAGACAGTATTTTCTGTGCAAATTCTACAGATTCAGCTCTTATATCAAGCTCTTCTAATGTAGTAAAATTTGTTATCTGATCAATGTTCTGAATGATCTCAGTATTCCAAAGAATAATTTTCTTTAAACTTTCTTTTAAAGGCAGAAGCTTCTCAAGATCTATTAAATTTCGATCTTCAGGACGATCTACTGAAACTGTTATCTTTTCGAGTTTTGTAAAATATTTGAAAGCGTACTGATTTTTTATTTCGGAAGTATTAAAATAAATCCGCTTAATTTGTGGTGCCACAGATAAATAATCTTCCAGATCTACGGTGCATTTTTCAAAGGTGAGTTGATCTAACTTTGGCAAATGTTTCAGATAATCTGTATTGATCAGTTTGTATCCTTCTACTGTCAGATTTCGGAGATAAGGGGCTGCAGAAAGGAGCAGTTTTGCATCAAAATCAGGCTGTACCACATCCGGAGTCCAGTCATAAAATGATACAAATGACTGTATAATGCATTCTTTAAGTTTAAACTGTTGTGAATTATCATATTCAGAATAGGGATCATTGATTTTTAATTCAGGATCAAGATGAAGCCTTTTCAGATGTGGAAACTGACTGATGTTTTTTAAGCTGTCCAGTTCGCAGTCGTATAATTTTAAAACAGTTATTTGTTTCAACACAGGAAGATACGAATCGAAGTTTTTCAATTTCATATTTTCAAATGTCAGCCAATTGAGTTTTTTTATGGAATCCTGCTTATATTGAATGTCGTTTTCAGACGTAATAAACTGACTATTATTTATATTTAAGTAATATAAGGAAGGAAAAAGATTTAATTCGTAAACATTGCTGACGGTACATTCTGTAAATGTAATATCATGAAGATATTTGGAAATAGGTAAGAAAAATCCGGGATGCGGAACATCCATATCTTCCAGATATATACTTTCAAAATTCCCCTTAGTTGTATTAGCTTTAGATACGTCCGGATCAAAAGTTTCTTCCATTGAAATTGAACATTTTTTCAGAACAAGGGTTTCCAGTTTTTTCATGCGATGCATATCGTTGGCATTGGCAATAGAACATTCTGTTAATATCAGTGTATAAAGTGTTTCAAAAACAGGTTCGAGTGCGGAGAAATCTTCAAAGTGCAGGTTTGAAAGAGATAAATAAGTCAATCTGCCGGAAATATAGCAGAAATTTTCACTGTCTTTATCTTCTTTCGCTAATTTGATATGGAGAGCATTCTCTAATTTGCTTATAATAGTTTCGCGGTCGTTCATGGTTTTAATTAAAGGCTGATTTTTGGTATTATATAATGTATAAACCGAAAAATAATTTCGTCAAAAATAACCAAATATACAGTAACATTAGGGCGATAAATATATTATTTTGTAATAATTTTTCAGCATTTTTTCAGACAATTTTTGCCATAAAAACTTTTTTTCGTATATCTTTTTATTTTCAAAGATGTTTAAAGTAAAACGGTAGAAAACTCTATAGAGTTTTATCTGTGTAGAAAACATATTCGCAAGGCATTCTGCGTTCCGCAGGAACGCTATCTTTAGAAAATTTATCGTATTTAAGATATCAATCCTATGGATTGATTGACGGATTTATTCTTATTTCTACACAGATTCTTCTCCTAAAAGAGCAAACTCTTTTTACTTTAAATATCCTATTCATTAAAATACATTACATAATTGATTTACTGCTCTTTATTTCTTTCTTACAACAGAAGTTTTTTTAGAAAGCTCTATGCCGTTTTATGATACTTCTTTCAATTTTTAATCTAGTCCGCTATATTTTTATTCAAGTTCTCGGCATTTTTACTTTAGCACAGCATATTTTTAGTTCAGCGCAGTACATTTTTATCATTGCTCGCTACATTTTTGTTATTGTTCACTGTATTTTTATTCTGGTTCTCGGCATTTTTACTTTAGCGCAGTATATTTTTAGTTCAGCGCAGTACATTTTTATCATTGCTCCCTACATTTTTGTTGTTGCGCACTATATTTTTATTCATGCACTACATATTTTTAGTGTACTACAGTTGATTTAAATAGTAAACTTGTCTAAACTTTTTCACCGAAAAAGAGGCAAAAGATTGTAACACTTTAGGGGTTTAAGTTTACTGCTTAAATGGAAAAAAAAGAGCATATAAATTCAAAAGTCTTCAAAGAGAAAAAATCTTTGAAGACTTTTGAAATACTTTAAATAAATCCAATAAAGTCTTTTGTCTTTTTCGCGGTTACATTTAAAATGAGTTTAAACTTAATTAGAAAATCTTTCAGACCGCAAAAGCTGAAGCATACACTTCAGCCTGAACTTTGAAACTTTTTTCAGCTGCCAATAATCAGCCGGTGATGTTTAGAGACTGAATAAGTCCGTCCTCCAATTTCAAATGATAGGATAAAACAATCGGGCTGCCCGGAAAATTACCCGACACCTCAGCTTTCAGGATTTCTTCGGTCTCAGAATAGGCTACAGGAGCCATTATAGACTGGTATTTTTCATTGGCTTCTTTTATCCATTCCTGAATTTCTTTTTTTCCCGTATGTGTTTTTCCTTCGTCAAAAACTACTGCTGTTTCAGAGAAACACTCGGCATAAGCAAGGCTGTCGAAATTATTCTGTGCCTCTACAAGATCTGTTATTACTTTTGGTAAATTCATTGTATTATTTTTTTAGATGATTAAACTGTAGGTATCGTACCGCCATCGATTACAAATTCGGTTCCTGTTAAATAACGGGCTCTTGGTGATACCAGAAAGCCCACCAGTTCTGCCACTTCTTTCGGCTCGGCAGGTCTTCCGAAAGGAATGCCGCCCAACGCATCCATCACACTTTGCTGTGCTTCCTCTACGGTACTGTTTGAGTTTCTTGCAATTTCACCCAGCCATGCTTCCGATGCGGTCGTATTGATCCAGCCCGGAGAAACCGTCAGTACTCGAACACCTTTAGGAGTCACTTCGTTTGATAAACTTTTACTGTAGTTTCTCAATCCTGCTTTTGCAGCTGCGTAAGGCAAAGTAGAATCATAAAGCGGCAGTTTACCCTGAATGGATGCGATGTGGATAATAACGCCACTTTTTCTCTCGATCATTTGTGGTAGAAATCCTTTGTCCAGTCGTACAGGAGCAAAGAGATTGGCTTGAAAAGTAGACTCCCAATCTTCGTCGGATAATGCGGCAAAACCGCCTGCCGGTGTAGATGAACCGCCAAGGTTGTTAATAAGAATATCCAGCTTTCCGTAAGCTGAAAGCACTTCCGTGATTACTTTCTGTATCCCTTCCGGTTTGCTTAAATCTGAAGGAATGAAATGCAGATGGCTGTTTTCTTCCTCCGGTGCGTTTCTTGCGGTGATGATAACCGTTGCACCTGCCTGTAAAAGTCTTTCGGCAATAGCTTTTCCGGCTCCTTTTGTACCTCCTGTTACCAATGCAGTCCTGCCGGATAACTCGTTGTTGAAATTAAATTGTTCCATTTTTAAGAATGATTTATAGGACAAAATTGAGGGATAAAAACAGTTTGCACAAGTACGGAAAACCGATTCATATAGAGATAAATTTTTCCCCTATTGTATGTTTTGGTACATTCATCTAAATTTGTTATATGAGAGAAAGAAAAATTCCACTGAATCTTAATTGCGGTCTGGATCTGATCGGCGAAGTGCTTTACGGGAAATGGAAAATCCGTTTGCTGTGGTTCATTAACGAAGGTTATAAGCGCCCAAGCGAACTGCAGCGTAAAATTCCCGATGCTTCCAGAAGAGTTCTGAATATTCAGCTGAAAGAGCTGGAAGATCACGAGTTGGTTTCCAAAATGATCTATCCGGTTGTTCCTCCAAAGGTTGAATATTCGCTTACAGAATTCGGGAAGACTTTAATTCCGGTAATTGCAGCTTTGGGCAATTGGGCAGATACACACGAAGAACACCTGCGAAACGTTATAAAAAAGACGGAATTACTGATTGATGAATAGTCCCTTTATTTTTTACGAAAGAACGGGTAATCAGGATGAGAATACACATAGCGCTGTATCTCAATAGTACAGATTTGAAATTCCTAGCCCTTTTCTTGCAGATTTTTATATCGATAGCACATACGGTGATGTAAAGTCATTTATTATAAATCTATAATATCTATAAAAAAAGCCAATGCTTTTGCACTGGCATAATTATCTAAATTTTTTGCTTTTCTATGAGTCTTGTTTTTTATTAAAACTTCTCATCAGCCCCTTTGCGTGTTGAATTATATTCAACTAAAGTGGTAAATGCTTTTTTCAACCTTTCTACCAAAGCTTGATCCGGAGTAAAATTGAAAAATATATGATATTCATTATAATTAGGACCACTAATAGATATATTCTCGTATACACCACTCCAATCTCTTCTATCAGGACACGAAGTGCTTTGTAAAGCTTTTCCGGCAACATAAAAATCGTTAGAATACTCATTACTTATTCCAGTAACTTTATTTAAGTCAATTGAAGAAGTACACGTAGAATTTTCATTAAGTGCCGTTGTAAAAGTAAAAACACCATTATTATAAGAACTAAATTTATAACGCTCCAATAAATTTTCTTTCATTTTCCCGGCAATCCAATCCATTGTTTCCTGCTTTGTTGGCTTAGCGGTTTTATTTTCGGTTGTTGGTTTTGAGGTTTTTACCGCTGCCTTTTTTTGAGCATTTACATTCATACTTGCAAGTGTAATGATTAATACAACTGCCAGCTTTAAGTTTTTTTTCATAGTTATTTATTTAATGCTTATACTTGATGCTACTCCTGCATCAATTTAATCTAAATTTTCGTTAAAAATAAATCAAATAAACAGAAACGACAAGGCTTTCATTCAAGTTAAGACCAAAACAATTCCCTGCTAAGTGTTACAGATCGTATGAATTTCTGAAATAAATAATAAAAAACGCATATCTGAAATTGAGGTCGGATTATTTCAATGACTTAAATTTACTTCCTCTTGGAAGATTTCCTGATATGAAGCTGAGGAGCCAGTACCACTTTTTTCTCGATGGAAACACCAAAGCTGTTTTCCTTTACACTTTCGATAAAAACCTGTCCTGCCATTTTCCCCATCATGACCGGAGTCTGGTCTACAGAACTGATCGGAAGCTCCATAAACTGGGTGAAAGGCTCATTCGAAAAACCAATAACGGCAACTTCCTGAGGAATTTTGATGTTCCGTTTTTTTAGTTCCTGACAGGCTCCCAACGCAGCAAAATCACTGGACGAAAAAATGGCGTCGGGAACAGATTTTCTGTCCCATAGTTTTTTTATAGCATCAATTCCTGCATCCACAGAACTTTCCGTAATCACGATATTTTCTTCCTTCACCTTAAAATCATGATCCGTAAGAGCCTGCTTGTAGCCGTTCAGACGATTCTGGTAAATTTCAAGATTCAGGTCGCCGGCGAAATGGCAGATATTTTTATAGCCCTCTTTTATAAGATGTTCTGTCGCAAGATACCCTCCGCGATAATCGTCAATTGTTACAGTGCTGATTCCTGAAATGTCTTTTTTACGGTCGAAAAAGATAATCGGCGTATTGGAAGTATCCAGAATACTTTGGATATGTTCTGTATTTACCGTGGTTTTGGAAACCGAGATGAAAATTCCGTCCACCTGTGCATTCAGCAGCGTATTAAGCTGTCTTTTCTCGATGTTAACATCCTCATGACTTTGGCAGATGATGACATGATATCCGAAAGGGGAAAGTTCTTCCTCAATTCCGCGGATCACGGAAGAGAAAAAATTGGTATTTACGAAAGGTACGATGATTCCTACATTCTTCGTTTCACCACTTTTTAAGGCTTTGGCAAGATTGTTCTGCTTATAGTTCATTTCTTTGGCAGTTTTTCTTACCAGTTCCTTCGTTGCCTCACTTATTCTCGGATGATCGTTCAATGCTCTGGAAACCGTTGCCACACTTACATTTAGCTTCTTCGAAATATCGTATATCGTGGCATTTTTTTTATTCATAAAAACTTTTTTCAGGATAATCGTGTATTTCAAAACGAAATACCTTATTGAGGTAAATTTAATCAAATTATGCAGATTAGAAAGCAATTGTAATGATATTATAACGAAGAACTGTCATTTTAAAAAAGAGGTCTGCTTAAATGGCTGATTTTATTTGTATTAAAAGCAGTATGCTTAAGTTGAAAAGAGTAGATTTGCATAAAATAAAACGTATTTCCGCTATTGTTCGGTTTAGTTTTCTTAAGATTTTTTTGTAACAACAATAAGTATAAATAATTTCAGCTTTGTATTGTTAATTGAGATAGTTTTGTAATTTGTAAAAAATATTCTTATAACCATGAATTTGCAAAGGAAAATATCATATA
>NZ_JBBCQL010000050.1:0-23761 GCF_037149975.1 Chryseobacterium sp. VD8
TACAGCCATACCGCTCTTTCTTGTAACAGCATGTAAAAATCAGATCAAAGAAGAAGTTGCAGAGCAGCCTGAAAATGCTACAGCCATGAAGCAGGAGCCAGACAAAATAACCAAAGAGGTTTATACTGATGAATCCGGAGAACAGCTTGAGGTAACATTTAATGAAACTCAGCATACTGTAACGGTACATTTAAACGGAAAATCTTATAATCTTAAAAAAAGTGATGAACTGCCAGAATTTACAGCAAGTGATGCAGATTATCAGTATTCAAACGTTCGTGGTGAAGTAACTTTTCTGAACAAAGATTATAACATGGTACTTTTCCATTGCAAGAAAAATAAATCATCTTCTTCCAATACTAAAATGGCTTCTTACTAATCACAAAATCTTAAAATTATGAAAAAAATAATCGCTTACATTTATTCGGTAATCATGTTTGCTATTCTTGCTTCCTGTATGAATAAACCATCTTCAGCTGTTTCACCCGAAAAAAGCTCAGATATTACGGGAAAGACATGGCAGTTAACAGAGATCTACGGTAGACCTATTCAGCTTAAAAATCCCAAAGCAGTACCTCATTTTATGCTGAATACTTCCAATATGAGGTATGAAGGACATGGAGGATGCAACGGAGTGGGCGGAACTTTTGAAATAAAGCCTGAAATCATGCGTATCAAATTCAATCAGGGAATGTCTACCATGATTGCATGTGATGATCTGGAAACTGAACGTGCTTTTGTACAAGCTCTTTTGGCAGCAGATAATTATTCTGTAAACGGAAATACTTTAACGCTCAACAAAGCCAGAATGGCTCCATTAGCAAAATTTATCCTAAAATAAATTGTAAATAATCCCAATATGAGAACACTTCTGTATGACAGGAGTGTTTTTTCTTTGAGATTACTTTTTTTTATAAATAAGACAACAGATAAGCAATGTAATATTTACAGCCACAGAAAAGGCATTGGTGAGAATGATGGGAAGTTCATCCTTCAAAACTCCATACCACGTCCAAAGCGAAACTCCTACAATAAGCACTCCAAGCATTCCCCATGAGAGATCATCTGCATTTTTTTCTTTTATTACCTTAATTAACTGAGGAATCATCGAACCTGAAGTAAGAAGACCGGCAATTATTCCTAAAAGATTTTCATTCATAGATGATATTTATTTTGATAAAGCAAAAATTATAGCAATTTTACAGCCTTCTCTATTTTTTTCCATATATAGAATTCTGTTGAATGAATTTATTAAGAATAATGGTTACTTCTATTGAGTAATAATCAGAGTAACTTGGAAGTTGAATTTGTATGTATTTCTTTTAATATTAGTTTTCAAATCGTTCCAGAGAAATCTCTTTATCCAGAGGAATATCTTTTTCAATAAAATCAAATAGACTTTTGGAAAAGTAACAGCCATTTAAAATACCTCTTGCTCCCAAACCATTGAAGACGTATAAATTATGATAATCCGAGTGTCTTCCGATAATTGGTCTTCTGTCTTTTACAGTCGGCCTGAATCCGAAATTTACCTCTTTAATTTCAAAAAGATGAGGATAAAATTCCGTCAGACCTTTTTTAAGCTGCTCAACTGCAGAATCATCAATTTCATGGTGCAGCTGTTCTCTGTCGTACGTTCCACCATAAAAATACAGCTGCTCATTTAAAGGAAAAAGAAAATGTTTTTTCTTGATAGTAATATTTTCGGGGATTTTTTCTGAAAGCTCTACTTTAATATGGTGGCCTTTATTGGGATTTACAGGAATTTCAGAAAAAAAGGGATTATGCTTTACTCCCATTCCTTCGCAAAATAAAATATTCTTAAAAGTAAAATCTCTATAAGTCGATTTTTTTACATCTAAATCAGAATAAATAAATTTTTCAGCAATTAATTTTTCATTTTTTTCTAAAAAACTAAATAAACCTGTAAAAAATCCATTAACATTAAGTCTTACAGACTGATTCACCTTTCCTGAAAGAAAATCGTTTTTTACTGCCTTTAAATGATCGAAATTTTTATCTAAAAAATGTAAAAGGTCATCATTTCCCGACTTTTTTTGCCAAAGTGTCTGTTCATTTTCGTCATGAAAGATCCTGTGAATCGGAGCATCGATCAGATAATTCTCTCCGGTGTAATTTTCAATTTCTTTTAAAGTACTTTTAAGAAAATCGATTTGTTCCTGTGCTTTCCAAAAAGTCGTAAATTTTTTAAGCACAACAGGATTTATAATTCCTGCAGAAACTTGTGAGGCACTCTTCTGTCCTTCCGAAAACAAGACGAAAGTCTTATTATTTCTGATTAGCTGATGTGCAAAAAAAAGCCCTGCATATCCGTCTCCTACGATAATATAATCTACATTCTTCATAATAAAAAAAACCTGAGTAAAAATACTCAGGTTTTCTATAATTATCCAAGTGAAATCTTAGTAATTCCACATATCATTTTCCATTTGAAGGATCTGCGCCTTAATTCTGTCGCTTTCTTCAATCTGATCTTCAGCATCTCTAGGAATATAGTCTTTAATAACTCCATCACCTAATCCCGCTGATGATTTATAAATAACAGAAGAGAATCTTCTTGCGTTGATTAAATCATCAAAAGATAAATCTGCTGATGAATTTTTTCTGTTATAAACATAATTGTTAGCTAAAATATCTCTCGCGCTAGGATAATAAATCCAGAAAAGATCAATAAGCTCATCTGCTCCAGCTAAAGGCTGTCCATCTGGTCCTGTTCTACCTTGTACAGCAGGGTCTGGTCCCATAGCAGCAAGACCAAGTGGTCTATATTTCAACTGACCATCTCTTTTATCGATAAACCACATACCCATTACTTTTAAAACTTTAACTTTATCAGTTGTCGTTTTAAAAACGTCGGTATATTCTTTTTTCTCTTGCTCTGTTAACTGTCTCCCTGAGTTTAAGATATCAATCGCTGCATCAGCAATTCTTACACTTTCTAATCTTTTTTGGATACCCTCAGGACTCAATTTTGTTACGAAGTTCTCATCATCATAGACTTCAGCAATTTTTCCACTCGTAGCAGCATCTAACAATAATTGATATAAAGATCTCGTTTGGCTAGATGTAAGACCATCTGGATTATCATAATAGAATGGCTGATTAATTTTATCATTCATATCAATGATTTCCCAAACAAACATACTTTTAAGAATGTCTTTATCATCAACAAATCCATATTCCAAAGGTTTTACTTTTTTGTCAACAATACTATCACCAATTTTTTGTTTGTTTTCAGCTCTCATTTGTCTAAACTCCTCCGGAGAAGAAGCGTTCAGGATGGTTTGGGAGAATGCAAACCCAGAAACCAATACTAAAAGACTGCTAATATATTTTTTCATAATATTTTTTTATCTTATTAAAATTACTGAACGTTGATTACAACTGGTGAGATATTTTTCAACGTTTGATTTCCTAAACCTGTAGCAGTAGCTTTAATGTCGAAGACATATACTACATCTCCAGCTCTTAGATTCTTAACTAATCCTGCAGCTTCATCAAGACTGCTTCCTTTGATTAATAATGCAGCTCTACCCGGAACTTTTACCATAAATTGATTAACAGTGAATGAAACTGGGAAATCAAAATCAGGAATAGCTGCCTGTACAGTCTGATTTGGTATAGAAGTAGCAGGAACATTCAATACTGTCTGACCTCTCATTTGTCCTTGAGGAGCAGGAACATTCTTAATTCTATATTCAAATACCTGAGAAACAGTTTTACCCGATGGATCTGTACCAGACAAAGTAAGTTTAAGAGTATTTCCAGTAGAAGGAATTACATTCCATTTACCAGGACCTGCACTTTTAACAACTGCACCTGGAGCAGATAGGGACAATTTAGAATTATCAGCTCCTAAAATTGATCCAGAAAGTGGATTCTCTAAACCTCTATACACTACATTCATCTTATCTGGTGATAATAATAAACCTTTTTGAAGCTTAACTTCCTCTGGTCCAGCAATTACATTATAAGTATGAGTGAAAGGGTAGTTTTGAGCTTTTCCTGTCGCATCCGTTAATGTAATATTTCCACTGAACGTTTTCTGTCCGATTCCGCTTGTATTAAGATTTGCATATCCTTTTCCGTTTTCCTGTCTGCTTACTCCGGAAATACTGATCTTATTACTGTTTGAATAGTTTCCTAACATTACAACAGCTTCAGCCGGCTTTCCTGCAACTACATCTACAGGAGCAGAAACAATAGCTTCGTAACTTGTAAATTTAATACTTGCATCTACTTTTTCCTGCAGCATTAACGCCAATGCATCAGACTGAACGTTTCTTGCATCATTCTGAATAATTTCCAAGTTAGAAATTGCAGCGATTAATGGCTGGTGATAAAACTTGTTTTGGAACCAAGTTTTGTCATTCGGAGATTTTCCTTTTGGATATTCAGCAATTAAAGATTTATTAGCTCTTTCAACTAGGTCTTTCAATTGCGGGTTGTTTCCAAAAGTAGCATTAATGTAGTTTCTTACATCATCTATTTTTGCCTTTAATTCCAACGCACCTTTTGATGGTGTATTTTCATCTCCTTCCTTAAAGAAATATTCAGTTGTAGCTTCATTGTTGTTAAGTGCTGCAAAGTTTTCACTTACGTCAACATCTTTTCCTAATGCATCTTTATCATGAAACTCTGATTTCTTTTTAAGAACATCTTTAATTTCCTGAGCAGATTTTACCAAAACATTGATCTTATCTCTAAGAACCTGATACTGAGCCCATGGTTGCGCATAAGTATCCGGAACCTGCTGAGCTTTCGCCTCAAGAGTTTTTTCAAAAATCTTTTCGTTTTTTCTTTCAGTTAAAGTTCTTGTTTCATTAAGAGCTTTAGTAGAGTCATAATATGACCTGATGATTTCCGCATCAATATTTAGGGCCATCATAGCGATGAACACCAAATACATCAGGTTGATCATCTTCTGACGAGGTGTCTGTTTTCCTGCTGCCATTCTCTTTTCTTTGTTTTTTGATTAAGTAGTTAAATTAAAAATGGTTTGGGAAATTAAGATTTCATAGCAGTTAGCATACCACCATAAACTCTGTTTAAATTGTTTAAGTTTGAAGTTAAACCTTGTAGTTCTTGATTGAATTTTTCTGATTGTTCAGCAGATTTCTGCATATCTGCAACATATTTATTAGCAAATTCAGATTGCTTTTTAGTGCTTTCCATCTGCATTGCATATAAAGCGTTCATGCTTTCCATATGCTGAGCTGCTTTATTTAACTGCTCATTATATTTATGTGTAGAGGCAGAAACGTCAACAGTCTGATTGATCTGATCTACTGAGCTTGAAAATTTATCGATTCCTGTTCTCAGTCTTTCAAATAACTGAACATCAAGTTTAGCGTCTTCAAGCATTTTGTCTAATTTGGTTGAAAGAGAATTTTCTAATTCAGCAAATTGAGCAGAATTGCTTTTAGATACATTTGAGTGTAATGGATTTGGGTTCGCATGCTTATCTAATAATTCAGGATAAACATTTTCCCACGCATAAGACTCCTCAGATTTTGGCGGGTCGAAAGCGAAAATGATGAAGATGATAGCTTCCGTAATAAGTCCCACTGTAAGCGCCATGTTTCCGTTAATTGGTCCCAAAGTAATGTGAGTAATTTTAAGCCAAGCTCCAAGAATTACAATTGCAGCACCGAATGAATAGAAGAAATTCATCCAAGCATCTTTAGTCTTAAACATATAAGTTAGTTTTTTTTAATGTTAAATAAAATTTATTGAAAATAGTGGTAATTGAATTATCTGTTAACTTTTCTTGGTTTAACAGCAGCCTCAGGAATATCCTGTACAGTTCTGAATCCAATATAGCTTCTTGCAGAGTCTTTTCTTTCCCAGTCTCTTGCGCCATTCATAAGCATATATCCTACATCTTTCCAAGATCCACCTCTAATAGATTTCTTAGTATCTGCCAAATCTTTCGTAGAAGGATTTAAAGTAGATGAGAATCCGTATGAAGAGTTGTTATAATCAGATGATGTCCATTCAGAAACGTTTCCAGCCATATCAAATAACCCAAACCCATTCTTTTTAAATTTCTTAACTGGAGCTGTATATGTATAAGTACCTTTTTTGTCGTCTTCCATATAGTTACCTCTCTTAGGCTTGAAGTTTGCCAGATAGCAACCTCTGTCGTCCATTAAGTAAGGACCTCCCCAAGGATAAGTAGCATTTTGCATTCCCCCTCTTGCAGCATATTCCCACTCGATTTCAGTAGGCAGTCTGAACTGCAATGGTCTTTGTTTTCTTCTTTTTAAGCTTTCGTTGTAATCTGACTTCAATTTAGATCTGAAGTTACAGTATGCTCTTGCCTGATCCCATGTTACTCCAACTACAGGGTAATCTTTGTAAGCTTTGTGCCAGAAATACTGCTCAAATAATGGCTCGTTATATGCAAAGTGGAAATCTTTTACCCAAACTGTAGTATCCGGATAGATTGCAATACTTTCACTTCTAAGGTAGTTTACTCCTCTTTCTTTTTCAGCCATTGCAACATCCATATCTCCCCATCTGTAAGTATATTTCAGTTTACTCACGTCAAGGATTCTTTCATTACCGATTCTTGAAGAAGCTGGTAAATACATAGATTCTAAAACTTCCGCATATTCTACATCCGGATATTTAGATGTACTCCAGTGCAAAGGAACTTTCCAGTCGATTTTTTTCGTTGGATCGTAGTTTCCTTCGTTTCCACCGCCTTGTCCTTCTAAATATTCCTGATATGGTGTTAAATTCTCTTCTTTCTGAGCAAGGTATGCATAATCTCCGATGCTTGTTCCTTTACCTTTACCTTCACCACCTTCTCCGGCAGCTTCAGCAAGTAAAGTTCTTGCGATAGAATCTCTTACATAATTGATAAATACCCTGTATTCCGCATTAGTAGTTTCTGCTTCATCCATGAAGAAAGAAGAAACAGTAACAGTTTTTGCCGGAGCCTTTTCAGGACTGTTTGTGAAATCCTGATCAGTTAATCCTGCAACAAACGATCCTGCAGGAATAGCTACCATTCCGTAAGGTCTTTCTGCAACAAATGATTTTGTTTTTTCTCTAGGTATCAATTCTCCTTTTGTTCCCGGTTTACCCACTGAAGAGGCTCCCCCACCTGAACAAGATACCGATGCTACCGACGCAGACAATAATAAAAGAAATATCCTTTTCATGTTAATTTTTATAATTAAGCCGTAAATATATAATTTTTTTAAGAAACTTTTAAGATTTTTTTTGAAATAACGGAAGAAATCTAAATTTATTTTATTTACAAGTAATTTTTATTCTACCGTTACAGATTTCGCAAGGTTTCTAGGCTGGTCTACATTAGCTCCACGATACACTGCAATATAGTACGCCAACAGCTGTAAAGGCACTGATGCAACGATTGGAGAGAAACATTCGGAGGTTTCCGGAATTTCTATAACGTAGTCTGCCATAGCACTTACCTGCGTATCTCCTTTATTTACAACAGCAATAACTTTTCCTTTTCTTGCTTTAATTTCCTGAACGTTGCTTACAATTTTATCATAATGTCCTTTTTTAGGAGCAATGATAACAATCGGCATATTTTCATCAATTAAAGCGATAGGACCATGCTTCATTTCTGCAGCAGGGTATCCTTCAGCATGAATATAAGAGATTTCTTTTAATTTTAATGCACCTTCGAGTGCAGCAGGATAATTGTATCCTCTTCCTAGATATAAGAAATTGGTTGCACTTACAAAATCCTTAGCGATATTTTGTACCAACTCATGGGTAGTTGCTAAAACATCTTCTATTTTTCTAGGAATTGCATCCAGTTCTGCAATTAAGCTCATAAACTCAGCATTCCCTAAATTACCATTATGCTTTCCTAATTTGAATGCTATTAAGGTAAGAATTGTTAACTGTGCAGTAAACGCTTTTGTGGAAGCCACTCCAATTTCAGGTCCCGCGTGTGTGTAAGAGCCCGCATCTGTAATTCTTGCAATGGATGAATCCACCACATTACAGATTCCATAAATGAAAGCACCTTTTTCTTTAGCTAGTTTTAATGCAGCCATGGTATCTGCAGTTTCTCCGGACTGAGAAATTGCAATGACTACATCTTTATCTGTAATGATAGGATTTCTATATCTGAATTCCGAAGCATATTCTACTTCAACAGGAATTCTTGCATATTCTTCAATTAAATATTCACCGATTAATCCTGCATGCCAAGAAGTTCCGCAAGCAATAATGATGATTCTGTTTGCATTTTTAAACTTTTCGATATAGTCCCAAATCCCCGCCATTTTGATAACACCTTCATCTACCAAAAGTCTTCCTCTCATCGTATCATGAACGGATTTAGGCTGTTCGAAAATTTCTTTTAGCATAAAATGTTCGTACCCTCCTTTTTCGATCTGCTCTAAGCTTAGTTTAAGCTCCTGAATTTCCGGCTCAATTTTAGAATTCTCACTGATGGTTCTGATATCTACTCCATTTTCAAGAGAAATTGTCGCCATATGTCCTTCTTCCAGATAAATTGCCTCTTTTGTAAATTCTACAAACGGAGATGCGTCTGAAGCGATAAAATACTCTTTCTCTCCAATTCCTATTGCCAAAGGAGATCCTAACCTTCCTACAACCAATACTCCGGGAAAATCTTCATGCATTACTGTAATAGCGTATGCTCCATAAACTTCGTTGAGAGCATATCTTACAGCAGTAGGAAAATCCATTTCTACATTCAGATCCATGAAATACTGAACAAGATTTACTAAAACCTCAGTATCTGTTTCAGATTTGAATGTAAATCCTTTTTCAGTAAGCATTGTTTTAATCGTATCATAATTTTCGATGATACCGTTGTGAACAAGTGCTATTTTTCCACTATTGGATAAATGTGGGTGAGAATTTCTATCACTAGGCACACCGTGGGTAGCCCAACGGGTATGTCCCATACCGATTTTTGCAACTCCTTTTAACTGACTGGAAATATTTACCAAATCATCAACTTTACCTTTAGTTTTTTCAACCTCAAGTTTGTTTTCTGCGTTTTCCAGAACAATTCCGGCACTGTCGTACCCTCTGTATTCTAATCTTCTAAGACCATTAATCACAATATCGTAAGCGTCTTGAAAACCTGTATATCCAACGATTCCGCACATATTTTATCAAATGTATTTTAAATTATTTTGTACCGTAAATTACTTTTAGCTGAATTTTATTGGGACTACTAGAATCATTTCCAACAAATACTGCTCTATCTCTTGCATACGATCTTGCAGTGTAATTATATCCAACTAAAGCGCCTGTCTGACTATTGGATAAGAAACTTCCCATATCAATTTTAAAGTATTTATTAACATTGCTAACTTCTACTCCACTCTTTCCTTCTACAAGCTCTTTTACTGATTGGGTCACTGTAAAATCGTAGTAAGCTGGATTTTTATCTAAATCATATGTTCTGTAGATTGCAAAGTTATTAGAACCGACTATAGTCGTTAAATCTGTTGTAAATGCTGTTGTCTCTTTGCCATCAGAGTCTTTATCTTTCTGAACAATAGAAAGAGCAGTAGGTTTTATATATTTATTATTCCAGTTTACAGGATCTGTGTAAATTCTTATTTTTGCACTGATGATAGCAGCTTTATCATTTTTATAAATTTGTTTTAAAGCATCAAGTGTTTCATTCTTAATTTTTATTCCTATAGACGGACCTCCCATTCCTTGTAAAAATAGTTTTGGAGCACCGTTGTTTTGGTCACCAATTACAGATGTAGACAAAACAGAACTACTTCTATCGTATTGGTATTGACCAATGTGTGTATTTCCAGATCCTAATGAAAACGTGTATGAAGCTTGAGGATGGGTAGTAACACCATTATCAGTCTTCTCGTACTTGTAATACATAATTAGTTCCATATCATTTGGACTAAACTGTAACAAATATCCGTCATTCTGTGTTGTAGAAATTCTCAACCCTCTAAAATGTCTTATAAAATTTGAAGCATCCTGTAATTCAGGCTTATTCTGATAGGCTATGATTTTATCTTTGAAAAATGTTTCATCAAGTTTAATTCGTAATCCCGGTGCAGATGCAGTAAACAAAGCACTTCCGTCAGAATCTTTTGTTACAGCTACAGAACTTACAAATCCATTCACTTCTTTAGATCCCAGTAATTTAGCTGAATTATACTGATAAACTGTATTTGAATAAGCGGCATCTGAATTACCTTTCAAAAAGTCTAAAACTTCATGAACCTGAATTGTAAAAGGGGATGTATTTCCACCAATCTTTGCTTTTCCATATTTATTTATTGGATAAGTATTTACGACTTTTTTTGCATTTACAGCTCCATCGGCGGCTGTTGTAAATGTGTAGCCGTCATCAACTGTATTTGTTTTTACAGAATCAGAAGCATATGTAGGTTTTATAACTAAAACTACCGAATCGATAACAGGAGTCTTACCAAAATCCGGATCATAGGTTGACAATCTAAGCTGTGTCAAATAAGAAGCTTTCTGCATACCAAACTGTCCTTCCGTAAAAGCTCCTAAAGTAGCGAGTCCTAATTTTGACGCATCACTTCGGATACTATCATTATTATTTATATTAAATGCAGTAACATCAAAAGATTTTTCATTTCCCTGTGCAGCACCATTCAAGAATAGCTGTTCCCCAAGAGTATCTGCATCCGGCTCACAGTTATAGATTAATGCACTTCCAAAAACCACCAGAGAAAAAACGGTGATTGCTTTTTTAATAGTATGAATCATTAAAAATGTGTTTTTTAATAAAGTTGATTTATAGAATCTACGTCAAGATATTCCGATTTCGGAGTAGAAGTTTCGTTGAAAGCCTTATCTAAGTCTTCATCCAAAAATTCATCTCCTTTTACGACTAAATCAACATAGCTCATGCTTTCGATAACAAAAGATTTTACACCAGGATTATCTAACGCTTTTAATCCTGAAATATTATCAAACTTCAGTTTTTCGTCGATATTGGAAGCTAAAGCTGCATCTTTTTCATTGTATAATGAAAGAACAATTTTAGCGTCCTTAAAATAAGTATCTGTTTCGTAGTATGTTTTAAGATAAATCGGAACAAAAGAAGCCATCCATCCATTTAAATGAATAACGTCGGGAACCCAGTTCAGTTTCTTAATGGTTTCAATTACTCCTCTGGCAAAAAATATTGCTCTTTCATCATTATCCTCGAAAGGCTGTCCTTCATCATCAAAATAATATTGTTTTCTTTTGAAATACTCTTCATTATCGATAAAGTAAACCTGAAGTCTTTCCCCCGGAAGTGACGCTACTTTAATAATAAGAGGCTGATCCAGATCATTAATAATAATATTCATTCCCGAAAGGCGTATCACCTCATGAAGCTGGAATTTTCTTTCACTTATTTGTCCAAATCTTGGCATAAAAACTCTTACATCATTGCCTTCTTGGTGCATCTTAAGTGCCATTTTGTTTACCACTGCAGCCATATTTGTATCTTCCTGATATGGATACATCTCTGTAGTAATGTACAGTATTTTTTGATTCGGCATAAACTTCTATCTAATTTTTGTAAAAATGCTTTAATGTGCAAAATTACGAAAAAACATTCATTATTATTTTAATTAACATTTTTTTACGATAATTCCCTTCTGAAATTATTAAAACCTTGTCTTCATTTATCATAATTATATGATATTTTTAGTATTTTTGAATTACTATTAAAATAAACTATGGAAGTTCTAAAAAGTAAAAAAGTTCTTCAGGATTTCATTGAAAGACAGAAAGAAATGGGCAAAAAGATAGGTTTTGCACCTACCATGGGAGCCCTTCATAACGGACATTTATCACTATATAAAACCGCAAGAGAAGAAAATGATCTTGTGGTATCATCAATTTTTGTTAATCCTACTCAATTTAATAATCCTGAGGATCTTGAAAAGTATCCGAGAGACATCAACAGAGATATTTCCATTCTGGAAAAGTCCGGATTGGTAGATGCTGTTTACATTCCTGAAGTTACAGATATTTACCCTGAAAAAACGGAAAGCAGACATTATGATTTTGACGGGCTGGAAAATGAAATGGAAGGAAAATCGCGACCTGGACATTTTGACGGTGTTGGTACTGTTGTAGAAGAACTTTTCAGACAGGTAAAACCTGATAATGCTTATTTTGGGGAAAAAGACTTCCAACAGCTGGCAATTATCAAAAAAATGGCTGAAAAGAAAAAACTTTTAATCAACATTAAAGGAGTTCCAATTTACCGAGCTGAAAACGGACTTGCCTTAAGTTCCCGAAACCAAAGACTTCATGAAGACCGAAGAGAAGCTTCTGCTGTTATTTATGAGACTTTAAAAAAAGTAAACGACTGGTTCAGAGTAATAACAGTTTCCGAAATTAAAAACAGAGTACAGGATATCTTTGATCAGCAAAGAGGGATGCGGTTAGAATATTTTCTGATTGCTGATGAAAAAACACTTAAGGAAACTGATTTTTTTTACAAAGACAGAAAATTCCGTGCTTTTATTGTAGTTGTTGTGGATGGAGTACGATTAATCGACAATATGCATCTGGACTAAATTTGATAAAATTAAATTAAAAATAACAAGCGCTATCCTTTTAATAACGCTTGTTATTTTTTTATCCGCAACATATAAAATCACATAAAGATAAAGTATATAAAAAATCAAAGGCTTCTTACGAAGCCTTTGAAACACCAAATCACAAAATATTAATATGAAAAAAATTTACTTTTCAGTAAACTTGTGACTCGGCTGGGATTCGAACCCAGGACCCATACATTAAAAGTGTATTGCTCTACCAGCTGAGCTACCGAGTCGTCACTTAGTTTGAATTTACTTTAAAAAAGTAACATTCTGTTTAAGAGCTGCAAAGATACAAATTATTTCGTTCCTGCAAAATTTATTTTTCAAAATCAAAGGCTTCTTTAGAAAGCCCTTGAAACACCAAATCACAAAATATTAATATGAAAAAAATTTACTTTTCAGTAAACTTGTGACCTGGCTGGGATTCGAACCCAGGACCCATACATTAAAAGTGTATTGCTCTACCAGCTGAGCTACCAGGTCGGCCACAATCAATAGTATTGTAAAATAAATTAAGCTATACTATTAATTATTCAAATTTTCTGCATTGTGCCTGCGACTGGACTCGAACCAGCACATCCTTAGGAAACCACCCCCTCAAGATGGCGTGTCTACCAATTTCACCACGCAGGCAATAAAAATCACAAAATCCAGTAATTTTTTTGCTTGTGACTCGGCTGGGATTCGAACCCAGGACCCATACATTAAAAGTGTATTGCTCTACCAGCTGAGCTACCGAGTCGGCCACTTTATCAACGATTAACACTGTGATAATGTCCCTCGTTTTTAGTGGTGCAAAGATATGAGTTTTTTCTTTATCTCAAAACTTTTTTGCAAATTTGTTTAAAAAAAATTCATGATAATTTCACTGGTCGGATACATGGGAAGTGGCAAATCTCACGTTTCCAAAATATTAAGCGAAAAACTCAATTTTAAATTAATTGATCTGGATAAAGAAATTTCCAAAAGGAATAAAATGACAATCCCCGAAATCTTCGATAAAAAGGGAGAAATCTATTTTAGAAAGCTGGAAAGAGAAACATTGGAAGAAATTCTTGCCTCTGAAAAAAATGTTATTTTAAGTCTGGGGGGAGGAACTCCTGTCTACTATAACAATATGGAAATCATCAACCATAATTCAAAAAGCGTTTTTTTGAGAGCTTCTGTCGCTACTTTAGCAGAAAGACTTTCTAAACAGAAAGAAAAAAGGCCTTTAATAGCCAATATCGCAGATGAAAATCTTGCTGAATTTATAGCAAAGCATCTGTTTGAAAGAAATGACTTCTACAATAAAGCACAAATTAGTGTAATTACAGACAACAGAACTCCGGAAGATATCGCCAGTGAAATAACAGAAAAGCTCTATCTCTAGAGCTTTTTTTTAATCTTCGTTTTCAGATTCGTCACCATTTTCACCAAAGAAATCATCCCAGTCTGTAAAATCTGAGGCAATGTCGTTTTCCACATAATCATCCATATCTCTGCGGTCTTTCTTTGTAGGTCTTCCCTCCCCTTTATTTCGGTAATAATCCTGAGACATCTTACGCATTTTCAATAATTCATATTGTTCCTTATCGGTTACATCTTTTATATGAAGAGGAACAAGCTTTGCTCCGATCCTGCTTTTCGGAATCTGGATTACTTTAATCTGATAGTCAATCTGATTTTTACGGATCTTAATTACATCTCCCTCCTTCACCTCTTTAGAAGACTTTACAACCGACGCACCGATAGACACTCTGTTCTTTTTAATCTCCTCAGTAGCAATGGTTCTGGTCTTATAAAAACGAATGCTCCATAAAAATTTATCTATTCTCATAATTTTTTATACTTTTGTCGTTATATTATTTGTAAAGTAATTAAAGTTTTTTGAAAAATGAAAAAAATATTTTTATATATCCTTGCTGGATCTCTGTGTTTCACGGCATGTAAAAAGGATGGTGAAGTTGAAACATTTGTAGAACCGGACGATATTGCGGTAAGAAATTCATACGACGATCAGGCGATCCAAAAGTTTATGAATGACAATTATCTTGATTCACAGGGAAATATAAAAGCATTCAGCTCTACAGATACTTCTGATGATAATGAGAAAAAATTATCAGAACTAAGTCCTCAGAAACTTTCTTCCGGAGTTATATATATTGTAAGAAACGGAGCGCAGCCAACTTCAGGAGTAACTCTTGAAACGAATCCTGAAGCAACAAATGCCACTCAGATCAGAACGATGATGAGAGCAAACTACTATCTTGCAACAAATACAGACGGTAATGTAGCATTTACAACATCAGGAGTTTTAGCCAACACAATCAATGGAAGCGGCTCTCCTTTAACGGATCCGATGTTTTATTATGTGAAGAAAGATGTTAAGACAAATGCGGGTAAAGAAAGAAGCTATTACGAAATAGAAGGTCTTCAGGAAGGATTGAAATATTTTAAGGGATACACAAATTTATCAGACGGAGATGCATACAATTTACAGGGGGTAATTATCGTTCCTTCAAGAGCTGCTTTTGGTAGAGATGCACATTATAATTATACAGGCTATTCTCTTAAAAATAATTGTTTTGTATTCAACTTCCAGATTTACAAAGCCAATCCAAGACCGGTTTTAGAACAATAAAAAATAAGGTTTAATAGTCAAAAATAGTTGGTAAAATTCTTCGTATTGCCGATTGTTACTGATGATTTAGAAAGTTTATTGAACTTTGTTTCAATAAACTTTTTTTATGGCTGAAAATTCAAAAAAAATCGTTGTTGGAGTTGCAAAAGTCTGGATGTGATTTCTTGGGGGAAGCAAAATGGTAAGCGTCGTTTTAAATGAAAAAATTGCGGCATTTATTTTACCTCAGAGAATAAATCTATTAGCCTAAAAAACAAAGAAATTTGGTTCAAGAAATGGATTGTCGGAAAACAGACTTATGAGCAGATTTCAGCAGAATCGGGATATTCCGTGAGTACTCTTCAGCGGTATTTTAACGTGATGCTTAGTAAAGCTCCAAAACTCAGTTACAGCCAGAACAAGGAAGTTTATTTACTCATCGACGGTACCTATTTTTCTAATGAAATCTGTCTGGTTGTTTATAGAGACAGTGTTTTTAAACAAACCCAGCTTTACAGAATTACGGACGGAGAGCATTATGAAGAACTCAAAGAGGATTTGGAAAACATCTTGAATTTAGGAATAAAAATTGGCGGGATAACCTGCGATGGCGACAAATCTCTACTGAAAGCTATTCGTAAAGTTTGTCCGAAAGTTCCTGTGCAGCGATGTTTGGTACATATTCAGAGAATGTGCAAAATATGGCTTCCGGCTTATCCAAAGTCTGCAGCGGGTTTTGAGTTGCGAGAAATTGTCTGCAAGATTCATTTTATCGACAATGAAGTTAAAAAGCAGTATTGGATCAAAGAATTTTTAGATTGGTCTGAGAAGCATCACGAATTTTTGAATGAAAAATCATACAGCCAGGAAACCGAAAGATATTGGCACACGCACAAGATGGTAAGGAGATGTTTTTCGGTTATCAGGAAGGCTTTACCCAATATGTTTATGTTCCTGCAAAATCCTAAAATCCCTAAAACAACCAACGGCATAGAGTCTTTTTTCGGTCATCTGAAAGGCAATCTCAATATTCATCGGGGACTTACAAAAAGCCGAAGAAAGAAGTTCATCCAATGGTATCTTTTCTATAGAAATCTAAAGTCGTAAAAGGTTTTTTAAGCCATAGAGCTGTTCCAATAATTTGCAAAAAAGGATGGCAAAGCCATCCTCTAAACTATTGTTTACAGCGTTGATTGTATTGCTGGTAAGTTGCTCCTCAGCATTGCTCACTCCTCTTCCAATCAACTGCAAAATATTACGAATTATTTATGACAAAAACACCAACTATTTTTGACCACATTACCAAAAATAAAAAGCGCTTCCCATTGGGAAGCGCTTTTTTATTGGAATCTATGATTTTGCTTTCTGCTTCACATTTCCTAAAATATCCGGAAAATAGAGATCTGCCAGATGATCAAACTCGTCACCTCTCATAAACATTGTGGCATCTACTTCTTCGTAAGAACTTCTTCCTGCCGCTGCAATCAGCTCATTGCAGGTATGAAGCGTATTTTTATGAAAATGATATACTCTTTCCGCTTTATCCGTAACATCAAGACCTTTAATTAACATTTTATCCTGTGTGGCAACACCAGTCGGACAATTGTTGTTATTGCATCTCAAAGCCTGAATACAGCCTAAAGAGAACATAAATCCTCTCGCATTATTACACATATCCGCTCCCATCGCAATGGCTCTCAGAATATCAAGACTTGTAAGAACTTTTCCACTTGCAATAACCCTTAATTTACTTCTTAAATTATAATTATTCAGCGTTCTGTTAACAAAAATCAAGGCAGGTTCCAGAGGCATTCCTACTCCATCGGAAAACTCCGGCGGTGCGGCTCCGGTTCCTCCTTCCGCTCCGTCAATGGTTATAAAATCAGGATAAATTTTCAGAACATTCATCTGAACGCAGATATCTTCAAATTCTTTGGTGTCTCCGATACACAATTTAAATCCAACAGGCTTCCCTCCGGAAAGTTCTCTTAACTGCTGTACAAACCTCAGCAAACCTGCAGCATCAGAAAAAGAAGTATGTGAAGGCGGTGAAATAATCGTCATTCCCGGCGTGACGTGACGGATTTTTGCAATTTCCGGAGTATTTTTAACAGCCGGTAAAACTCCGCCATGACCTGGTTTTGCCCCTTGAGATAATTTAATTTCAATCATCTTTACATTGGGTAAAGTGGAATATTTTTTAAACAATTCCGGATTAAATTTTCCTTCTTCATCACGACAGCCGAAATATCCGGTTCCAATCTGCCAGCAAAGATCGCCTCCTTCCAGATGATGCGGAGAAATCCCTCCTTCTCCCGTATTATGGTAAAAGTTTCCTTTTTTTGCGCCTCTGTTTAAAGAAATCTGAGCGCGGTCGCTTAACGCCCCGAAACTCATTGCCGAAATATTAAATAACGAAGCATGATAAGGCTGAGAGCACTGCTCTCCTCCTACCCAGACTCTCGGAAGCTCTTCCATCGGAGATTTTGCATAAATGGAATGCTTAATTCCTTCATATTTTCTGTGGTTAACTTCCAGTTGTGTTCCGAAAGGCACCGTATCACTTAAATTTTTGGCTCTTCTGTACACCGCAGAACGCTGATTTCTCGGAAAAGGTTTTCCATCGGTTTCTCTTTCGATAAAATACTGCTGCATTTCCGGGGAAATACTCTCAAAAAAGTATCTGAAATAGCCCAAAACAGGAAAATTTCTTAGAATAGCATGTTTAGATTGGGTAATATTATAAATTCCGATTGCATACACAATGGTTAGCAAAACAGGAATCCACCAATCTGCTTTTATTAAAAATGCAACCGACCATGCAACAACAAGAATAACAGCTCCCCAAAGCAAAAATTTGTCTCTCATATCATTTTGAATTTTACCAAAGTTAAAAAATTTAAATTGATATAAACGGTCTGAGAAACATCAAAAAGATGAATGAAAGAAGTTATTTTTGGATTAAATGTGATGATTTCAGGTTTCGATTTCATTAAAACAAAAAAAGACATCACTATGATAGCAATGTCTGAATTATTTTAAATGAATTGTTTAAAAGAATATTAAATTTTCTCAAGAAAACTTTCAAAAGAATTCATCACAGAAACGGTTCCGTCCGCTTCTATTTTTTCAAGCTTTAAGAATTCAATCTGATTTACTGAAGACTGATCGAAATTCTTCTGTACTCTCACATAATTCTCTGTGAAGCCAAACATTTTTCCGTCTTTGTTTTCGTGTTCCCAAAGTACAGGAAGTGTTTTTCCAAGCTGGGTCTGGTAAAATGCCATCTTTTTCTTTTCAGATAAAATTCTAAGCATTTTATTGCGTCTTTTTCTTTCAGGAATCGGAACTACGCCTTCCATTTCTGCCGCTTCCGTATTTTCCCTTTCAGAATAGGTAAAAACGTGCAGATAAGTTATCGGAAGCTCGTTCAGGAAGTTATATGTTTCCATGAACAGCTCTTCTGTTTCTCCGGGAAAACCGACAATTACATCCACACCAATCGCTGCGTCCGGCATTACTTCACGGATCTTATTAACTCTGTCGATATATAGTTTCGTTAAATAACGGCGTTTCATTTTTTTCAGCAGTTCATCACTTCCCGATTGTAAAGGAATATGAAAATGCGGAACAAAACTTTTGCTTTTCGAAACCAGTTCTATGCTTTCATCTTTCAACAGATTCGGCTCGATGGAAGAAATACGGATTCTTTCGATGCCTTCAACCTGATCAAGCTCAGAAATTAAATCTAAAAAAGTATGTTCGTGTCTTTTGTTTCCAAATTCACCTTTTCCGTAATCTCCGATGTTTACGCCTGTAAGAACGATTTCCTTGATGTCTCTTTCAGCAATTTCTTTGGCATTTTTCAATACATTTTCGATGGTGTCGGAACGGGAAATCCCTCTTGCCAAAGGAATCGTACAGTAGGTACATTTGTAATCGCAACCGTCCTGAACCTTCAGAAAAGCTCTGGTTCTGTCTCCGATGGAGTAACTTCCAATAAAAAAATCTGTTTCTTCAATTTCGCATGAATGAACGATCCCTTCGTTTTCAGATTTCTCCAGATCATCAAGATAGCTCAGAATATTGAATTTTTCTTTGGCTCCTAAAACCAAATCTACCCCTTCAATCTGTGAAATTTCCTCCGGTTTCAACTGTGCATAACATCCCACGATTACAACCAAACCATCCGGATTGGCTTTCATGGCTCTTTTTACGTGAAGTTTGCATTCGCGGTCGGCATTTTCAGTTACCGAACAGGTATTGATAACATACACATTCGCATTTTCATCAAAACTTACCTTTTCGTAACCTGCTTCTGTTAATTGGCGGGCAATGGTAGATGTTTCCGCAAAATTTAATTTGCAGCCAAGAGTATGAAATGCGGCAGTTCTTTGAAATTGAGACATTTATTGATTCTGAATTTTGTGGGTGCAAAGATAATCATTTTAAGATGAATTCTGAATTGATTCAGTCTATTGATTAAATTCATCCCTTATTTCCGGACTGGTATGGTAACAAACCGGAGATGAATTTTGAATTTCAGGTTCATCAATTTGCTGCAAATCTCTGATACATTGTTCTCTGATATTCCACAATTCATCTAAACTGTAAGTGATGCGATCTTCGTTCAGCCATTTTCCAAGAAAATCTTTGTGAAATGAAATTTTCTGAGCCCCAATTTCGTTGAATTCTATTTCCTTTTCAATCAGCAGTTTATCTTTAAATTGTTGATAATTTGAACTGCGGTTTGTAAAATCGTAATATTCGTCATCAATTTTGAGATAATTATGCGCTTCCGGAATGTATTTTAAATTAAATTTTTGCAAAGTACGGGTAATTTTCGGAGTGTATTGTGCATCCATTTTAAAAATTCCAAGAATGAGTTTTACATCGCTGTGATGGTTTTCGAGCGCAAGTTTTCTCAGGGCGGCGTGTTTTGTGCTGCAGGTTCCGCCAAAATCATCAAAAACACATTCGGTTCTGCTTTTATCAATATTTCTTTTATAAGGCAAGATCGAAACATATTGGCACGCAGAATGAAAATCTGTGATGTTTCTTTTTAAAAATTCATCAGAAACAATTCCTTTATTTTGAATGGTAAAGTTCTTCATTACTGCTGTCTGAATTTAGTAATCATTTCAGAATTAAATTCCTGCGATTTATTTCTCGGAATAGAAAGGCTTTTCCAGTCTTCATTCTTCATCATTTTTGCGATATACACCATCTGCCCGATATGATAAGGATAATGCGCCAATTGACGGAAAACAGCATCCATAAATGTATGTGCTTCATTTCTTATGTAAATTACGGAATGTATATTTTCATCATTCATCTGATTCAGAGCGTTAAAAAAACATTTCCAGCCTTTTTCCCAATATTCCAGAACCTCAGCTTTCGTCTTAAAAGTATTAACAAATTCTTCATCCCTGTTCCGCCATGATTTTTCGCCGTCTTCGGTTAAAAAATTAGTCCATCTGGATAACATATTTCCGGCGATATGCTTAACAATAATGGCTATAGAATTACTTTCTTCATTAAACTGCCAGAAAATCTGTTCATCCGAAAGCTGCCCGAAAGATTGGTCACCGAGCATTTTATAGTATTCAAAACGTTTTATCAATAACTCTTTCATGATGTAAATTTGAATATCTAAGATAGGGATTTTATAAAACAAAAACCGTTACACAGGCAACGGTTTTCTATTGAATTCTGAAAATTATTCTCTGTTTTTCACCATTACCCAACCTGAATACTTGAATAAGGTGTTCTTCTTATCATTTTCGTTCCAAGAAACCGAATACCAGTAAGTTCCTGTTGGAACTTTTTTACCTCCGATGGTTCCGTCCCATGTATAATTTCTTAGTTTATCCGCTTTGAAAACGAGTGTTCCGTATCTGTCGAAAACACTCAGCACTAAATTCTGTTTGTATCCTAAAGCTGAATAATCGATCACATCATTCACTCCGTCTCCGTTCGGTGTAATTACATTCACCAGATTAGGAACAACAACTGTAATATCGATCGGTTCACAATTGTAGGCATCTTTTACAAAAATTCTGCTGTCTCCTCTCGAAACATTGGTAAATACATTGGAATCCTGCCATTTAATCCCGTCAAGAGAATATTTGTATGGAGCTGTTCCACCTGAAACATTTACCGTTATGGTATTATTGGTAATATCAACTGATGAAATGACAGGCTGCTCAGAAGCATAGACTTTTACAATCTGTCTGGTAATACAGTTACCGCTTTTTAATTTCACCCAATACGTTCCTACTCCTACATTACTGATTGTCTGTGTAGTGGCTCCTGTACTCCATTCATAACCTGTAAATCCGGAACCTGCATCTAATGTAGTTTTATCTTCCATACAGATGATTTTGTCTTTCAGAATGGCGGAATATACCGGCTGAATAACCACCAGATTTACTTTTGCAATTGCAAAACAGTTATTGGAGTTGAATACTTTGACGTAAATGACACCGTTGGGAGCAATATAGTTTGAAAATCCTACGATTTCGTTCGTACCGTTCTGTGCATCTGCTAAAGAAGGATAGTATTTTTTAGTCGTTCCGCTTTGCGTGGTTACTGCCGCAAGGGAAAGATCAAAGAGTCCCGTAGAAGGATCAGCTTCAATAAAGCAGGTTCTTAAAGTAGCTTCTGTAACGACGACAATCGGATAAAACTTCAGAATAATCTGCGCAATTGCCACACAACCATATTGAGAAGTAATTTTAACGTATACCGTTCCTTCTGCCGAAACGAAATTAGTAGTATTTGTAATGGGATTTATTCCCGCATTAAGATCTGAAAGTGAATTATAATAAACCTTCACCGCGGTAGGATCTCCAAAAACAGCAGCGGAAGTTAAATCGTAAGTTCCGGTTCCTGCATTGTTATTGTTACAGCTGTATAGCGTAACATTGGTTCCTGAAATATTTCCGTATTTAAATTTAAAAGCTCCCACCTGTCTGCAGGAATTGATAGGGTTATTAGGGTTTGCAGGATCCTGATAATGAATACTGTAATAATATGTAGTAGTCGTATTAATGGTAATAGGCGACAAAATAGGATTTGCTCCGGAAAGAGCGTCATTTTGTGAAGTGTGATAACTGATCTGGAAATTACTGTTTCCATTTAAAATCCCGGAAGATAAAGTACTAAAATCAAAAACCATAGGATTTTCGCAGACAATAATTTCTCTTGGACTGGCAGGATTGGCAGCGGGAGCTCCCGGCGGAATAAAAGGATGAGTCTGAATGCTCGGATCCGTAAACGGTGAAGCCAATGTTGCGGTTCCTCCCCATGTTAGAGAAAAAGGAGCCATTGTAGGATTAAGAACATCTACCCAATTGTCTATATACAGATAATAGGTCTGTCCCGGTAAAACATCCATGTATTTACAGTACGGCGTTAGTGATCCTCCTGCAGCGCTTAAGATCGTACTCGTCATATTCATCCCTGTGGAAGCTCCTACTCCGATAACGGTTGCTGCATTACAGCGAATCGGAGAACCAAGATTTGCACAGTTGGCATTCGGTCCGTAGATTGCCCAGTCGTAATCTGCATTAGGATCTGTAGGAATGAGATCGAAAGTAAGCGTTCCGCCTGTTGCAATGGTAAATTTATACCAGATTGAATTATGCTCACCGGAAGATAAACATCCTCCTAAATTTTCGTTAACATTCCCGATTCCCATGGGAGAATAGGTAATATTCGAATTTCCGCATACCGCAAGAGCGGATGAACAGTCTGCCTGAGCGAAAAAAATAGATGAAATAAAAAGTAAGAAAAGAAGTAGAATTTTTTTCATATCATGCTGATTTGGTTATTAATTGAAATGCAATTTGTTGTCTATCAAATATAAACAATTCTAATTAAAAACAAAAGCTTCAACGAAAATAATTCAACAAAAACTAAATAACAATAAATATTTTTCAGCAATTACTTAATACTTGTAATATTTCCGCAAAGGTTTTCCAGATGAAAAATCTTATGAAACGGGCTGTTTACTTTTTGCAGATGTTCCTTATCCTGAATAAAAGTATAACGCGAAGCGATGGAATTCATATCCGAAACAATAACGAGCCAACATTCGTCGACCGAAGTATCGTAATAAGGAAATTTTTCGTTCTTTTTTTCAATCAGCTCTACAATTTTCTCGGAACATAATTCATCAAAAAGATTCATATTATACTCATGGGTAATAAAAACATTTCTTCGGTGGAAAGATTTCCGGATGCTTTTTACATTTCCTGCAGGCTTTCCTTTTTTGATGCTTTTATAAATATTTAAAATGATTTCCTGCTGATTTTCAGGAGAATCCAGTCTGATGTTTGAGTGAAATTCTAAAAAATAAACACCACGATATTTCGTAGTGTCTTCCTGTTCCAATAAAATTTCTGCCTGACGGAAAATCTTGTTCAGATTGCTTTCAACCTTCTTCATTTCAAGATGATTGATTACTTCGGTAAGCTCGATTCCGATTTTCTTATCATTAAATTTTGCAATAAAGTCGGGGCTTTCGCAAGTTAAATCTTCAAATTTA
>NZ_JBBCQL010000051.1:0-23579 GCF_037149975.1 Chryseobacterium sp. VD8
GCTTAATACTTAAGTGAAAAAAAAGAGCACATAAGTTTAAAAAATCAAAGATTTTTTTCTTTGCAGACGTTTGAATACTTTAAATAAACCCATATTCTAGCTATAAGTTTAAATTAATTTATCAACAAAAAAGCTGCTTCAATACTGAAACAGCTCATTTTTTATTCCTCATCCTCATCAAGAAAATTCAGTTCGTCATCCCGCTGAACATAATCATGCGAAATTCCCGGAGGATTAAACAATCCCCAATTGTCCACAATAAAATGTTTAGGATTAAATCCTGAAACCCAGTCGACGAATAAAAGCCTGAATTCTTCGGTAAGATTTCTTATAATTGTGTAATACTTTGCATCTGTAAATCCCATCATTTCCAGTGTATTTCCGCTTACCATAATGCTTCTTGCCGCTTTTCTTATGATCGCTGCATTTTCCATCTTAATGTCATACAGTTTTACGGCTTCCGCACCGGATATTTTTGCCTGAATAATCATGCTGTCTTCAAGAAGATGCGATTTTAGTGTCTGGAGATAATCATTATCCTCAGGAAATAAATCTGTTATCACTTTTAGAGTTTCGTAGATTTCCTGCGCTTTTTTAAAAATCGGAAGGTTTCGGGTAGATTCTCTCATTTTATTTCATATAAGAATTCATCACAGAAGTCCATAATCTGTAGCCTTCCGGAGTCATGTGAAGCATATCTTCCACAAAGAGGTCTTTTCTTACATTTCCGTTTGCATCCTGCATTACCTTTGTGATGTCAATAAATGCTGAATTCGGTTGTTTTTTCATGAAATCGGCAATCTTTTTATTGGCTTCCTTCATTTGTGGCCAAAGTTTTTCGCGGCTCGGAGAATATTTGATGGAAATATAGTCCACTTCAATTTTCGGGAATTTTGTGCGGATTTTTTTATAGAATGCTTTAAATCTTTCCACTACAACATCAGCTTTCAATTTGTCGTTGTCAGCAAAATCATTCTCACCACAGTAAATGATGATCTGTTTGGGCTGATAAGGATTTAAAAGATCATCTGCATAATCATTCAGATCCGTTAATCTTGAACCTCCGAAACCTCTGTTGATAATGGTTTTATCCGGAAAGTAATTCGCGACATCCGTCCATTTTGTGAAAGATGAACTTCCTACCAAAAGAATTGCATTTTTAGCCGGAGGATTTTCCAGATTCAGTTTCTTAAAATTTTGGATGTCCTGCCAGAACATCGGTTTTTCCTGTGCAAAAAACAGGGCAAAAGTCAGCATCAGAAATGCCGAAAAAATCTTCTTCATTGTTTTAATAATTTTAGTTGAATATTAAAATTTTCTTTTCAAGAAAAAACTCCCGAAATTTTCGAGAGTTTTCTTTTTTTATCTTTTGTAGGTAATATATTCCGCATCCGGTATCGTATCTCCGTTTTGGTCTATGTTGCCGGACATTTGCTTTATTCTCATCTCAGAGCTCGTAAGAATTACAATTCTGTATTTCACCGGACTCGTGTTGGTATAAGTAACCGTTAAATCTTTTGTTTCAGAATTGTACTCATATTTCCCTTCTACTTTCGCCACAACATTACAGTTTGTACCAGTTCCTCCATACGTTGTAAAAGAGGTATAATAATCTGTTCTGAACTCAAGTTTGTCATTCACAGAACATCCTGTAGGCGTTGAAGTACCGATTACAAATTTATCGTCTTTTCCTGATATCGTTTCTTTTTTACTGATCTTCCAATCACCTTTCATCATATCCATTTCATAACCCTGGATATCATCATCGTTACATGAAGTAAGCGCTAACGCTGAAAAGGCAAATAAAAGTAATTGTTTTTTCATTTTTACAAATTTAAGAATATGCTAAAATATAAATAAATTTGAAATATCTCTAATGAAATTAAGGTTTTTTAAACGATTGATTACAGAAAAAGCAAATTGGAACAAAAATTGTAAGGTGAAAGTTTATTCCTTTCTGTTTTATTTTTTACAGCATAGCAATAAACTTCCCTCTTCGGATCTGAAACTTTCGGCTTTTAATAGCTCATTTCCACAATTTTAGAAGCATCTTGAGGAGTCAGTTTTCTGTATTCTCCCAAACCAAGCCAGTTTCTCTCTGTAAAAGTTTTTTCCACTCTTTCAGCCGTTCCTTTATAATCTTCTGTGTAATCAGAAAGTTTCGTATCAATATGAAGGCTGTGGAAGAATTCTTCCAGCTTTTTGATTCCCAGTTCTGCCTTTTCTTCCAGTGTTCCGTCTTTAATTCCCCAGACTCTTTCCGCATACTGAGCCAGTTTTCCTTTCTTGGTTTCAAAATTATAACGGTAATGCGATGGCGCAATAATGGCTAAAGTTCTTGCGTGATCGATCCCGAAATAAGCCGTCAGTTCGTGTCCCATCGCGTGAACCGCCCAGTCTGTAATCACACCTTTCTGAATCAGTCCGTTAAGAGCCATTGTACAGCACCACATGAAATTTCCGGCTGCGTCATAATCAAATTCCTCCGCCAGAACTTTCGGAGCGGTTTCCTGTATACTGATGAGAATACTTTCTGCAATTCTTTCCTGAAGATCCGCAGAAGAAGGAGCCGTCATATACTGTTCCAGAACGTGAGTATAGGCATCCGTTAAACCGTTAACGATCTGTCTTTGCGGAATAGATCTCACCACTTCCGGATCCAGAACCGAGAATTGCGGGAATAATCCCGGACCTCCCGAAGACAATTTTTCGTTGGTTTCTCTTCTGGAAATCACGTACCCCGAATTCATCTCAGAACCGGTTGCAGGAAGCGTAAGAACAGTCCCGAAAGGCATTCCTTCTCCTTCAAAAGTTCTTACAGGTTTCGTAAGAATTTCCCACGGTTCTCCATCGTAATTTGCAGCAGCGGAAAGAAACTTCGTTCCGTCGATTACAGATCCGCCTCCGACAGCCAAGAGAAAAGTAATATTATTTTCTTTGATAAAACTTAAAGCATTAATTAATACTTCATATTCCGGATTGGCTGGAACTCCTCCGAATTCATGTACTTCATGATGTTTTAAAGCTTCTTTTACCTGATCGTAAACACCGTTGTTTTTGATGCTTCCGCCTCCGTAAATCATTAAAACTTTGGCATCTGCGGGAATTTCTTTTGAAACTTTTGCAATTTCACCTTTTCCGAAAAGTATTTTGGTTGGATTTTTTAGTTCGAAATTAAGCATTGTTCTTAAATTTATTTGAATTCAAAATTACGCAATACCACACAAAAACTAAGTTAATAAAGTTTTAAAATTTTAATGATTCCTTTTTATTAAAACTATTGAATTTTGTTGAATAATCATTTAAAAGATCACATAAGAAGAAAATCAAAGATTTTCAAAAACTAATGTGTTCTGATATAAAGCTTAGAAATTGTTTTAAAATCTTATGTTATTGATGCGTTTAAAAAACTCTTTCATTCAATCTACAACACTGTCATTTTGAGCGAAACGAAGTGGAGCCGAAAAATCTAAAATTACTTCAGACTAAGAGATTCTTCATTGCATATTGCTTCGCAAAATTCCATTCAGAATGACAAAAAAACAAAAAAAAGCTTTAATAAGCTCCATTACTTTTTACCTCCAATTTTCCTGTTTTTCTATTGATTTTAATGAAAAAAGATTCCTTAGTTTCAGAATTGTTTTTAGATTTTGAAAGATACAGTAAAATGTGCTGATCTTCAATTTTATATGCACTCCCTAGTTGATTGGAACTGTCAACCGAATATCCGAAAGTATTCGCAATTAAAATAGCTTCCGGAAGATTGTCTACAAATCCGATAAAATCTCTTAGCTGCTGTTCGTTTGAAAAGTATTTCGAACGGCTTTTTTCACAGGCTAAAATATAGGAAAAGCAATTTTCGCCGAGACATTTCTGAAAAAATCCTTTTTCGGGTGCAGGATCATTCAACGTCATCAAATCCGGCATCTGGCTTTCGTAAATAATGGCTTTATCAGGATCGGGATTGTTTCTGAGAACACTCCAGTATTCGTATTTTTTATCCGGAACGATAAAAGGGTAGAGCAGTTCTGTATTATCAAGGATTTCCGGAATTTTTTTAAAGTCTGCAGGAACGGTTTTCTGGCTGAATATCCAACCTGAGCAAAGCAGTAAAACCGGAAATAATACTTTCATTCTTTTGTTTTTGCAAATGTAGCGAACAGAAATTTACTGGAAAATAATTTTGTAGTAGCCGTTCTCATCTTTCACATCAATTCCGATGCCAGTAAACGTGAGTTTATTGATCTGAAAACCATTACAGCCGCCTTTAAATTCCGACGACTGGATCGTAAAAGTGAAATTTTTAATATTGGAAGTAAAGGTATAATTTTTCGTTCCGTTGTAAGCACCCACATTTTCCAGAATAACCATATCATCATTGGTTTTTGTAAGCTGAATATTGGTTTGGTTTTCCTCCTTGACCGAATAATTGGTAAGCGTTCCGTCTGTAATCAGATTCACATCATTGGAATCCACAAATTTAAAAGCAATCGGCTGTGGCGCATTGTAGCAGTCTTCGCCGCAGGCGGAGAAAAGAAGAAGGGGAAGTAAGAATAGGAGTATTTTTTTCATGGGATTCAGATTGGTGTGAAATGTAAAATTACAAATTTATTACAGAGTGAACAGTTTAATTTATTTTAGAAGTTTATTCTGAATCAATTTCATACGGATTGTTTATTTTTGCTTTCAACTTATCGGCAAGAGGAATCGCAATTTCATCATCACTAAAAATATTATATGAGGAAAGAATATCATGAGCGCACCATCTGATTTTCCAGTTGTTATCTTTGGTCATCATTAAGATTTTTTGAATAATCATATTACTTCTACTGATATTTTCTTCTTCCAGCCATGCATTTATTAGATTAAGTGCTTTCAGCCTGATTTTATCATTTGTGTTACTAAGTTCTTTATACAAATAATCGATTATTTTTCGTGAATACTGAGATGGTTCAAGCTCATATAATATTTCATCTAAAATATCAAAGATGTTATTAGAAAAAGGATCTTTTTTAGCAATTTCAAAAAGTCTTATAAATTCACTATCAAGAAAGTCTTTCCAGTCTTCAGCGTTTTCAGATAATGCATAATAAATAGAATCCAGATTGGTTTCCTCAAAATTTGTAATGCTTTCGCAATAAGACTTCAATTCATCTGGATTATTTTTGGCTAAAACTCCAATGTTATCAAGATTTTTCTGAAGTTCTTTTTCATCAAGAGAAAATAGATCATCAATTTTTGGAATACTCTCAAAAACTGAAAAGTCTTTTTCAGGCATTTTCTTGAAACTACTTCCAAAATTTTGTTTTAGAAAGCGATTTTTATAAAGTTTCAAATATTGCTCAATAAAATAATCAGCAGTATCTAAATTATCTATTTTAAATTCAATTTTCTTATTTTTATGATAAAGGGAAAGATATTTCACTTCAGTTTCATACTTCGAATATTCTGTAACTTCTTGTTTAATAAGTGTTTTTTCATTTTTGATATTACTCCATATCATGTATTCATGATTTAGTTGAATTCCATTATTGCTAATTATTAAAATATTTTTCGCCGAGTATTTTTTAATTACTTTTATAATTTTGATACTATAGCTAATAATTAAAAAGGCGCTCATACCAATCATAAAATAATCACCTCTTTTATATTTTGTGTAGTCTAACCCTGCAAGTTTAATAAAATATATTCCGAGAGTAATAAATACCAAATATCCAATGACACCAATTGCCAAAGATAGTTTTGAATAATTAATATGGATTTCACTAGGAAGACTATTATCATCAATAAAAACATTTCTATTTTTATGATAATTATTTTCCGAAACAGCACATATTGCACATATCAGAGAACCAAGAAAAGGAATAAATGAGAAAAACAGATCCTTTTTAAAGAAAAAGATAGCAACTATTAAACAAATAATTGTTAAAATTGAGAATAATGCAGTTCCAAATTTTTGTTTTATCATGTGTTTTTTTTAACTCTTGCGAAGATACATTTTAAACCTAAACCTCCTTTATTTTATAAAGGATATTTATAAAAATTAAATAAAATCCCATTTGAATTCCACTCAAAATCCCCTACATTTGTTATATGATACACGACCAACGCGCAGAAAAATTCAGGCAGATCGTGGAAAATAAGTTCCAGATCTACAATTCATTGTTTATGAGCCTGCCTTATGATAAAATGACGAATATCGGGATGCTGCTTCCATTTCTTTGTGAAGAAAGCAAAATCGGCTACGAAGCAGGAAAAACGCCTGAAGAAATCGTTGAAGAATTCTTTAAAAATCATACCGATTTGCAGACTGAAGAACAGAAAACAGAACTGCTTTTCAAAATTATCCAATATATTGAAAGACAGGTGGTTTTGTTTGATAGTATTGAAGATGCTGCATTTCCGAACCTGCATTCCGAAAGTGATAACGGAACGGTAACCAATATGTACGAACGTTCGCTTCAGGATCATAAATTGGAAAAAGTGCGTGAAAAACTGAAAGATTTTGCCATTAAAATTGTGTTTACGGCGCACCCGACACAGTTTTACCCAAATTCTGTACAGAGAATTCTTCACGATCTCAGAAATGCCATTACAACCGATTCTATCACGAATATCGATATGCTTTTGCAGCAGTTGGGAAAAACACCGTTTGTCAATAAAGAAAAACCGACTCCAATTGATGAAGCGTTGAGCATCATTTATTATCTGAGATACGTATATTACGATACCATCGGAGAACTTTTCACGAAAATAAAAACGACATTCGAAAACGACCATTTTCATTTGCATGAAGATCTGATCCAGCTTGGTTTCTGGCCCGGAGGAGACCGTGACGGAAATCCTTTTGTAACAGCAGAAGTCACGAAAAGAGTGGCGGAAGAACTGCATACTGCAATTTTAAAAGCCTATTACAACAACCTGAAATCGGTTCGAAGAAGATTGAGTTTCAGAGGTGTTTCGGAGGTTTTAACAAAACTGAGCAACGAACTGTATTCCGCGATTTTCAGAAATGAAAAAATTACGGCAGATGATATTATCAAAAGACTGGAAGAAGCCCAAAAAATCCTCGTGGAGCAGCACAATTCATTGTTCCTTGATCAGTTGGTGAATTTTAAAGACCGTGTCAAAATTTTCGGGACACATTTTGCGACTCTGGACGTTCGACAGGACAGCAGAATCCATCAGAAAGTGATTGATGAGGTTTTTGCTAAAGTATTCGGAGCCAGTGATGCGACGCAGGAAGAAAAATTCAATAAGTTAATTCAGATTACTGAAAAAGTAAATCCTGATGATTTTGAAGATATTGTAAAAGATACTTTGCTTACGGTTTCCCAAATTTCAGAAATCCAGCAACTGAACGGATTGAGAGGAATGAACCGTTATATTATTTCCAATTCCGATGCGGTAAAAGATGTGATGAATGTGTATGCGTTTTTCAAAGTCTGCGGTTATCAGGAAGACGAAATCAATATGGATATCGTTCCGCTTTTCGAAACAATGGAAGGTCTTGCCAATGCAGAAAATGTAATGAACAAATTGTACCAAAATCCTGTTTATAAAAAGCATCTGGAAAAAAGAGGAAATCAGCAGACCATTATGTTAGGTTTCTCGGACGGAACGAAAGATGGCGGTTACCTGAAAGCGAACTGGGAAATTTATAAAGCCAAAGAAGTGTTAACGAAACTTTCCGAGCAAAACGGAATTAAAGTCGTGTTCTTCGACGGGCGAGGCGGTCCTCCCGCAAGAGGAGGCGGAAAAACCCACGATTTCTATGCTTCACAGGGAAAAACCATTGCCAATAATAAAATTGAATTAACGATTCAGGGACAGACGATTACGAGTATTTTCGGAAATAAAGAACAGGCAAAATATAATTTTGAACAGCTTTTAACAGCCGGTGTGGAGAATGATGTTTTCAAAAATGCGAAAAAAGAACTTACAGAGAAAGAAAGGGCGTTAATTATCGAACTGGCTGAAATCAGTTATAAAAAATATTCAGATCTGAAAGCGCATCCTATGTTTGTTCCTTATTTGCAGGAAATGAGTACGCTCGAATATTACGGAAAAACAAATATCGGAAGCCGTCCGTCGAAAAGAGGAGGCGGAAGTGAGCTGAAATTTGAGGATTTAAGAGCCATTCCGTTTGTAGGATCATGGTCGCAGTTGAAGCAGAATGTTCCGGGATTCTTCGGATTTGGTTTTGCAATGCAGCAGTTGAAAGAACAGGGACGATTTGATGAGGTAAGAGAATTATACAAAGGTTCGGATTTCTTTAAGACTTTGGTTTTAAACTCGATGATGAGTATGAATAAAACCTATTTTCCTTTGACGTATTACATTAAAAACAACCCGAAATTCGGCGCATTCTGGAATGTTCTGTTTGATGAATACAATCTTTCCAAAAATATCATGCTGGAATTAACAGGCTTTAAAATGCTTCAGGAAGAAGATCCGCTTTCCAGAAAATCGGTGAAAATCCGCGAAAGAATTGTTTTGCCTCTGTTGAGCATTCAGCAATATGCATTAATGAAAATTCAGAAAGGGGAAGGCGATCTGGAAGCTTACGGAAAACTGGTGACGCGTTCTTTATTCGGAAATATTAATGCGAGCAGGAACTCGGCTTAATGATAAATAATCCGTGTGTCATTCTGAATGCAGTGAAACGGAATGAAAAATCTAAACATTTTGCTTAGATGTTTGCTGAATGATGATTTGCAATTAATTAGACATCAGTCTTCGGCTTCGCTCAGCCTTCGGGAATAATAAGAAAACCTCTCAATGCGAGAGGTTTTTCAGTTTATTCTTTTATGAATTTTTCGTAGTATATTTTATCCTTCGTCTGAATTTTCAGGTAATAAACACCTTTTGCAAAATCTTCGACTTTTACAGATTTTTGATTATTGGTTTTTGTAATGAATCTTCCTAAGTTATCATAAACTTCCAAGGATAAAACATCACTTTCCGAAGCCACATTCAGAATATTTTTAACAGGATTCGGGAAAATGGCAATATTGTTTTTCTTTACCAGTTCCGAAGTGCTTAAAACGTTATTGTAAAGACCTCCGAAATTTAAAATTCCAAATCCCATCTGATCGGTATGATTCGGATAGAGAGAAGCATTCTGTCTTAATTTATCCCTCATTAAATCTCTGTTCATGGTAGGAAAAGCCTGAATAAGACAGGCGACTCCTCCCGCAGCAATGGGAGTGGCAATGGATGTTCCGTTAACTGAAATGGTTGAATTATTATTTATAACACTTGTTGCCGCAGTCCCTCTTGCACTCGCATCGGGTTTTATAACACCCGCAGAATTCGGACCGAAAGATGAGTAGGTGGAAGAAGCTCCGGAAAAATCTACGGCTCCGATAGTAAAGACTTTTGCATTATCTGCCGGAGTTAAAATGTAATGCCACGTCTGAGCTCCTGAATTTCCTGCCGCGAATAGCGTTAAAATTCCTTTGTTGACGGCAATTTCTGCACCTCTTGCGATAAAGGAAGTGGTTCCGTTCATATTGGAATAAGTGTAGTTGTATTTCGGGTCATCAAAAGTAGCATAGCCCAGAGAAGTTGTTATCATATCAACTCCTTTTCGGTCGGCTTCTTCGGCGGCTTCGATCCAGTACAGTTCTTCTTCGGGAATTTCGATTGCTGCATTTTCACTTCGGTACAGATAAAAATCCGCATCCGGTGCGGAACCTACAAAAGTATCCTGGATGTAACCTCCAATTGCTCCCAGAACAGCAGAACCGTGGTTATTAAGCGAAGTATTGTAAATGTCTGAGCCTTTGGCCACAAAATCATAACCGCCTTTGATGTGTCCGTTGGTCCACAATCTTGAATAGGCAGAACCTGTATTTACATAAGGGAATCCAGCATCAATCACAGCAATGGTAACTCCTGTTCCTGTGTAACCTGCCAAATGAAGCGGACGGAGATTGATCTGGTCGATCTGCGCAGAGCCTGAACCATAGTCAAAAGTGGTTAAATTTTTATTCGCCAAGTTGATTGGATTGTCCCATTTATTCTGATGACTCATTTTTGTTCCTCCTGACGAATTTCTTGCAAAACTTTCTACAGACAGTACATAATTCTGCGCCTGAAGCACGGTAATCTGAGCCGGTGTTGCATTCACGGCGACACCATTCAGCCATTTTGAATAATCGGTTACGGTGAATCCTAAATTCTGAATATTGGTAACGTAAGTCGGTTCTATCGGAGCATCCTGATCATTCAGCGTAATTCCTAACGAAATACGTCTGTTAAGGGATTTTTGAGATAATTCCGATAACGGATTTGCATAGAATGCAGCCTTGTTCGGTTTGTCTTTAAAAAATACAAAAACAAGCGACGTCTGGGCAAAACCGGCAGAGTAACCCGCTAAAAGACAAAAAAGTAAAGTTTTTTTCATGTATTTATTTTGTATAAAGATAAAACAAAATCAATAAAATTTTTGAAGGGATTTTAAATTCCTTATTTTTACAGAAATATTTATTTATGAAAAAGATTCAAATGGTTGACTTACAAAGTCAGTATTACAAGATAAAAAATGATGTGGATAATGCCGTTTTAAATGTAATGGATTCAGCGGCTTTTATCAATGGTCCTGAAGTAAAGTCTTTCCAGAATGAATTAGAGTCCTATCTGGACGTAAAACATGTTATTCCCTGTGCAAACGGAACTGATGCACTTCAGATTGCTTTAATGGGGCTTGATCTGAAGGAAGGTGATGAGATCATCACAGCAGATTTTACTTTTGCGGCAACCGTAGAAGTTATTCATTTGCTTAAACTTATATCGGTTTTGGTAGATGTAGATTATGATACTTTCACCATTTCAACGGAGGCGATTAAAAAAGCCATTACTCCGAAAACAAAAGCGATTATTCCCGTACATATTTTCGGACAGTGCGCGAATATGGAAGAAATTCTAAAGATTGCTGAAGAGCATAATTTATATGTAATTGAAGACAATGCACAGGCAATCGGTTCCGAATTCACTTTTTCGGACGGAACTGTAAAAAAAGCAGGAACGATGTCTACGGTTGGAACGACTTCTTTCTTTCCATCTAAAAATTTAGGATGTTACGGAGACGGTGGAGCAATTTTCACGAATAATGATGATCTGGCGCACCGTTTAAGAGGAATTGTAAATCACGGAATGTACCAAAGATATTATCATGATGAGGTAGGTGTAAATTCAAGATTAGACAGTGTTCAGGCTGCTATTTTGAGAAAAAAACTTCCGCATCTGGATAACTATAACGAAGCGAGAGGAAGAGCAGCAGATTATTATGATGAAGCTTTTGCCGGACATGAACATATTTTAACACCAAAAAGAGCAGAATATTCTACTCATGTTTTCCACCAGTACACTTTAAGAATTCTGAACGGAAAGCGTAATGATTTGCAAAAATTTTTAGCTGAAAAGGAAATTCCGGCAATGATCTATTATCCGGTGGCTTTAAGAAAGCAAAAAGCATATTTTCAGGAAAGTAACGACGCCGATTTTGTGAATACGGATAAATTATTGGATCAGGTAATTTCTCTTCCAATGCATACGGAACTGGATGATGAGCAGCTGAAGTATATTACGGATGCGGTGTTGGAGTTTATGGGGTAGACTATGCTTCACGACGAAAGAATATTAAAAAATAAGTTTGCTTATTTTTATGCTATAATTTTTTGTTTTTTTTGGCTAATGTATTTTGGCTATTTTACTCTATTGATTATAAGTGATAATTTTATTATTAGTGAAAATTATGCTGGTTTAAAGTATTTATTTTACACATTAATATTTGGGATCTTTTCAACTTTATTAATAAGTTTTGTATGTATTTTTAAGGAATCAAATAAATTTTTCATCAGTTTCAATACTGCTGTACTCTTAATAATTTTTGTTCATCTTTTAAGATACTTTATTGATTTTAAAGAAATTTATTCTCAGTTTGTTTATTTTATATTTTTTTTGTTTTTGTCTGGAATGTTGGTTAATATTTTTCGACACAAGAGAAGCAAATGTGAGATCGAAAACATAGGAGAAAATAAAGATTAAATAATATGAGACCAAAAATATTTAAATATAAGTTTGTAGGAATATCAATATTCATATTTGAACTATTTGTAACAATGTTATTTGGTTATGGGAGTTATGATTCATTTATAGAATTTAGCTCTGTAAATATATTTTCAATTGAAAATTTTATTTTTATTTTCGCTTTGATGATATTTATTACTGCAGTTTTATGTCTTATTACTATTATATTTAGAATTAAAAAGAGTATATACTGTTTAAATGTAAACCTATTTTTAATTTTACTATTTTTTCTTGTGGGCTATATAAAATTATTAATAAATGATGATTTCAGAAGTGATGATAATTTGAAATTAATGATTACAATTTCTGTTACCTTAGTTTTTATTTTTTTAACTAACTTTTTTAAATATAAAGAAATAGAGTTTTTAGAAATAGATAACATAGGAACACATAACGATTAAAAAAGAAACAATAAAAAAATGGCAATACTCGTAACAGGAGGTTTAGGATATATCGGCTCGCATACAGTTGTTGAGCTTCTGAATAACAATTTTGAGGTTGTTATTGTGGATGATCTATCGCATTCCGAGAGATTTATATTAAAAAATATTGAGGAAATTACAGAAAAAAAACCTGTTTTTTATCCTTTCGATCTAAAAAGAAAAGAACTTTTAACGCAGGTTTTTGATGCTCATGAAATTGACGGATGTATCAACTTTGCGGCATTCAAAGCGGTGGGCGAAAGTCAGGTAAAACCTGTTGATTATTATGAGAACAATTTGTTTTCATTAATCAATATCTTACAGGAATTTAAAGAAAGAGGAATTTCAAACTTTATTTTCAGCTCTTCCTGCACGGTTTACGGACAGGCTGATGAAATGCCGATCCACGAAAATACTCCGTTAAAAATGCCTGAAAGCGTTTACGGAAAGACAAAGCAGATGGGAGAGGAGATCCTGATTGACTTTGCAAAAGCATATCACCGCAAAATTTCTTTATTAAGATATTTCAATCCGATCGGAGCACATCCTTCAGCAAAAATAGGGGAGTTACCTATTGGAGTTCCGAATAATTTAGTACCTTTCGTGATGCAAACTGCGGCAGGAATCCGTGAAAAACTAAATGTTTGGGGAAATGATTACCCTACCGAAGACGGAACGGCTGTCCGTGATTATATTTATATTGTAGATTTGGCTAAAGCCCATGTTGCAGCATTGAAAAAATTAATGGCAGACGATTCTGATCATGCAGTTATTGATATTTTTAATTTAGGAACAGGAAAAGGTTCATCGGTTCTGGAAGTAGTAAAAGCTTTCGAAACAGCAAATGACGTGAAAGTTCCTTACCGGATCTGCGACAGAAGAGAAGGAGATATTACAATTGCTTATGCAAACGTAGATAAAGCCCAAAAAGAGCTTAACTGGAAGTCTGAAACGTCTTTGGAAGAGGCACTACGGACAGTTTGGCAGTGGCAGAAATATTTAGAAACAAGAAACACTTAACAATTTGTACAAAAAAGAAGATATTTATATGAAAACACAAAGAATAGGCATCACGTTTTCGTCATTCGACCTGCTTCACGCAGGGCATATTAAAATGCTTGAAGAAGCAAAAACCGTATGTGACTACCTTATCGTAGGTTTGCAGATTGATCCCTCTCATGATCGTCCAACTAAAAATAAACCGACTCAGACCATCGTAGAAAGATATATTCAGTTAAAAGCAGTAAATGCTGTTGATGAGATTATTCCATATTACACAGAGGAAGATCTTCTGGATATTTTAAAATCTTTTGTAATTGATGTGAGAATTATCGGGGACGATTATCTTGACAGAGATTTCACCGGTAAAAAATACTGTGAAGAAAAAGGAATTGAGATTTTTTACAATAAAAGAGATCACAGGTTTTCTTCCAGCGATTTAAGAAAAAGAATTTACGAAGCCGAACTTCAGAAACTGGAAAAAGCAGAAGCTGCAAAATAAAAAAATCCCGAATTCAATTTCGGGATTTTTTGTTTGTATGAAAGGCGGATTACATTGGTCCTCCTTGCTGATCGTCTCCGGTTGCATTGGAGTTGATGTCTTTTTTACGTTTCGGCTGCTCTACTTTTTCTCCTTGTTTGAATCTGTAAGTTAAAGAAATTGAAAACTGTCTCGGTTGCCACTGCATATAAGATTCTCTTACTCCTGTTGCAAGATAATTCACACTTCTCATAGAACGTGTATTGAAAATATCCTGTAAGTTGAAAGCAATAGTTCCGTCTCCATTCCAGATTGTTTTTGATGCTCCAAGATTTAAAGCATACATTGCTTTTCTATCCTGACTTGCAGTATTTTGAGGTCCTCTATAGAACCCCTGTAACTGAAAACTGAATGTTTTATCTACTTTAAATGTAGCATTCAATCTAGCTCTTGTAGACATACCGTCACCTGCATAAGACTGAGTTCTTATAACATTATTACCTTTAACATCAATTGTCTTATAAGAGTATTCTCCAGTAGTTTTATATCCAAATACACTAAAACTTCCCATTAATTTAAGCCAAGGAAATACATCAGCAGTACCGTTAAAATCTAAACCATACTGGTCGTTAGTACCTAAATTAATCGGGGTAGTATAATAAATATTAGTACGTTCATCTTCCTGATAAGCGACAACTTTACTGTCATCTGTAGTTCTTCTAAAAAATAGGGTTGGATTTAAAGTATACTTCTTTTTAGAAATACTATAACCAAATTCGAAAGAATCTACATAAGAAGGGTTGAGATCTACATTTCCTAAAAATAAGTTTTGATTATCGGTAATCGAAAAATATGGAATTAAGAACCAAGAACGAGGTCTGTCAATTCTTCTTGAATAATTCAGTAAAAACTGATTGTCCTTTCCTAAGTCATAACTTAAATATACACTAGGAAATAGATTATTATAATTTTTATTGTTGTTTATTGTCGTTCCTTCAAGATTTCTGTAATCTACTTTTACATTCGAAAGCTCATCTCTAAGTCCTAACTGATATCCGAACTTGCCAATTTTGCTACGGAACTGTGCATAGAAAGCATTAAATAATTCATCATAATTTGTAACATTTGTGAATTTGTTTAAAGAGTAAAACGGAACATTTAAACCATCTGCTTCATTAGCAGTATTATCATAAAAATTAGTATTTCTATCAATTCTATACCCTGCTTCAAATTTAGAATTTTCACCAATAGGAAGTTCATAGTCAGCCTTTCCTATTAAAGATTTTGTAAGCGAATATTGAGCATTATTACTCAATGTATAGTTCATTTGTGGAAGGATATTTACAATACTTCCCAAAGCATTTCTTTGAAGTAAGTAATTTGATTCCTGATAAATATCTGTTGAATTATCACTCTTATTGCTTTGAAGACTTAAAGACACAGATAAATTATGACCTTTATCATTAAATTTATGATCCCATCCTGCATCTCCCTGAAATGCTAAATTGGTATTGATTCCGTTGCTTGTTCTTAAAGTATAAGGATTTGGGAATGCTGAAAAATTATAAAGGTAATTATAATTAATCCGACCATCGGTTTCATTATCAAATGTTCTTATGGTTCCGGATAGATTTACAGAGTTTTTATCATCAATATCATATACAAAACCGGCTGTTGCATTATAATTTTTAGAATAATTTTTATTTTTTGTCTCCTGATCAGATCTTAAAAGCTGAAAAGTTTCATTTCTATCATAGTTAAAGTTGCTGTTTCTGTTGGTCGTGGTAGATTCACTGTATCCGCCTCCGCCATTTAAAAACCATGTCCATTTATTTTTTCTCCAGCTCAGGTTAGTATTTAGCATTGTTCTCGGCTGATAACCTAAAGTCCCTACAACACTACCATTGAAGCCTACTTTTTTACTTTTCTTTAAAATAATATTCAAGATACCTGAAGTTCCGCTTGCTTCGAATTTAGAAGAAGGATTTGTAATAACCTCGATTCTTTCGATCTGATCTGCAGGAATACTTTGAAGTGCATTACTTCCCTCGGAAATACCAAGAAGAGCAGAAGGTTTCCCATTGATAAGGAATTTTACATTTGAACTACCTCTCATGGAAACAGTTCCGTCTGTATCAACTTCTACAGAAGGAACATTCTGCAGGACATCCTGCAAATTACCCCCTTTACTTACAATATCCTGAGACGGATCATATGTTCTTTTATCCAGTTCCACTTTGTAAGGTTTCGTAGCCTGAGCTGTGATCACAACTCCCTGGATGTCTCCCGTTTTCAGATTGGTAGCACTCTTTTCAGGGTCGATTGATAAAGCACCAATGTTTCCTGCCGCAGTAATTTGTTTGTTAACTACACTTTTCTGGTAATCGATTGCTTCAATAGTAATATCATAAGCTCCCGGAGCAAGATCAAGCTTGTACTGACCTTTTTCGTCGGTAAGCGTAGCATCACTAAACTGTTTGTTTGCCTTGTTACTGAAGGTAACAGAAGCGTAAGGAACGGGCTGGTTATTCTTGCTGACAACCGACCCGGAAATACCGACCTTCTCCTGTGCAAAAGCCAATGCTGCTGCCGAAAGTACAAAAGTAAGCCCTAAGGTTTTCTTTGTAAAAATGTTAATGATTTCCGTCTGATTCATAAGGTATTTTTTGTGTAAAATCGTAAAAGATTTTGCCTAATATTATGAAATTGTTAATCTGTTTAAATTTCAGAATATTAAGTTTAATTTATTATTTGTAAGGTATATGTCGGACTAAAAAGCCAAATGTTAGTTATAGAATTGTTAAAAAAAAGTTAATATGATTATTACTTTATATTTTTTGAATTCAGCCAGTCCTGATAAGCTTTAGCATTAATAGCGTGTTGCTCTGCACTTGCTGTAAATTTGTGGTATCCGAATCTTGCAGGATCGGCACACATAAAAATATAATCGTTCTTTTCTGCATTCAGCACGGCATCCACAGAATTTTTATCTACTACGCAAATAGGTCCCGGAGGAATTCCTTTATTAGCATACGTGTTGTATGGCGACGGAGTAGAAAGATGCTTATAAAAAACCCTTTTGATCTGCTCCTTAAAATTTGTCTGCTTATTGATTGCATAAATTACTGTGGGATCAGACTGAAGCTTCATCCCTTTTTTATATCGGTTAAGATATAATCCTGCAATCGTTTTCTGTTCGTCCTTTTTTCCTCCCGATTCCTTATACACAATAGAAGCCAGAGCATAAATCTGATCTCTCGTTAAACCGGATTGCTGTTCTTTAGATTTTCTTTCACTGTTCCAGAATTCATTGTACTGATCATCAAATTTTTTGAAAAATTCTTTCGGAGTTACCGTCCAGAAAAAATTGTACGTATCAATAAAGAAATACTTTTTTAAATCTTCCGCATTGTTATATCCTTTTTCGGCAGCAATTGAATTGAATTCATTCACGAATTTTAAAGAATCCAGTTCTGTTTTTTTTGTTACTTTACCGATCATCTGATAAACATCCCCAAAATCACCAATTCTGAAGCTGTTTTCACTCTGATTTCCGGCTTTAATCATATTAACCAAATTCGCGTTCCCTAAACCTTTCTGGAAATGATAGCGTCCCGGTTTGAAATATTTTTCAAGATCCTTTTCTTTCGCAACGGCTTCAAAAGCTTCTTTATTATCGACGTATTTTGCCGCAGAATCAAGGATTTGTTTAAAATTTGCCTGATGAGGAATCAAAACATATCCATCCTTTTTGATGTTGTTGCCGTAATATTTTTTATAAAATTTAAATCCAAAAAATCCGCCTACTACAAAAACAAGCAGGATGATGATAAGAATAGCTTTCTTCATTTAAATGGTGATTAAAAGTTTTACTTTTTTAAATAAGGTCTATTTTACCTCTAAAAACCTGCTTTGCAGGACCTTCGAGCCAGATGTTCTGAAAAGTGTCTCCGTTTTTTTCAGCATATACTTTCAGATTTCCGCCCAAAGTTTTAACTTTTACAGAGATTAGATTGTTATTTTGAAGAAAAGTTAAAGCCGAAGCCGTAACTCCCGTTCCGCAACTGTAGGTTTCATCCTCAACGCCTCGTTCATAAGTTCTTACGAAAATCTCATCATCAGAAATTTTTTCCATAAAATTAACGTTGATGCCTTTTTCCTTATAATTTTCAGAATTTCTGATACCGTTTCCTTCTGCAAAAACGTTGTAGTTAACGATATCTTCCACATATTTCACGTAATGTGGCGAACCCGTATCCATTACCGTGTCCTCTCCGTCATTGGAAATGGTAGTAACATCGCTCATTTTTAACTTTACGATTCCGTTGTGGATTTCGGCAATATGTTCCCCATCGATAGCGGTAAATTTGCAGTTGCCTTCAAAAATATCAAGGAAAAAAGCAAACGCTACGGAACATCTCGCTCCGTTTCCGCAAAAGCTCTTAGAACCGTCCGAGTTATAATAATCCACTTCAAAATCATAGCCTTTCGCGGTGTTTATTTTAATAAGTCCGTCTGCTCCGATCCCGAAACGGCGGTCACAAAGCTTCTGAATATTTTCAATGGAAAGATCATCCCATTCTCCGGAACGGTTGTCTATCATTACAAAATCGTTTCCTGTACCCTGATATTTATAAAATTCCATATTTTTTAATAGAATGTTTGTTTTAAAAATTGAAACTGCAAAATTACTATAATTAAAACGAAAACGAACAGTGTTAGCTGTCCGTTTCCTTATTTATAATGGTTTTATCTGAATCCGCCTCCGCTTCTCGTTGGCTGAGGAGAAGTTTGCTGCGGTTGAGGAGTAGAAGTTCCCGAACTGTTTCTGAATCCTCCGCTGTTTGAATTCATATTGCTTCCGGAGTTATTTCTGAACCCGCTGTTTGAATTACTGTTACCGGAATTATTTCTGAATCCGCCGTTATTCTGAGGCTGTGGCGTTACCGTATTCTGTTGTTGATTTCTGAATCCGTTATTCGGTCTCTGATTCGTGTTTTGCCCGTTGTTTGGTCTGAAGCTTCCGTTTGAAGTTCCGTCATTTACACCGCCTCTGAAACCGTTATTAGGTCTTGCCGAAGTTGTTCCGTTTGATCCGGATCTTCTCTCAACATAAACTTTTCTTCTGGAATTATTATAGTTCTGGTAATAATACGGCATCCCGTTATCATAATAATACGTGTAGTCGTTTCTGTAATAATATCCGTCATTTCCCCAATATCCGCCGTTTCCGTAATATCCCTGAGGCGCATAGTAATATCCGTTATCATAATAAGGATCTCCATAATTGTTGGCATATGGATCCGAATATATCGCACAAGAGGTTAAACTTGCCATTGTAATTAAGCTAAACGCAATTTTAAATAAATTTTTCATGTTTTTAATTGTACTTTTTTTCTTTATAACTTTTTTTCCAACTGGCGTATCCCTGGATCGCCATAATAGTAAATACCAAATATTGAACCGAAGTGATTCCAAGTTCCTTATAAATCATCATCGGAATGCAGATAAAATCTCCGATGATCCAGAAAATCCAGTTCTCTATGCGTCTTTTCGCCATAAACCACATCCCCACAAGAAAAATAGAAGTTGTAATGACATCCAGCCAGTTTCCCCAGTCTAAATGATACAGACCTAAATCTACACCCTTCATAGAAAAATGATTATCAATATAAGGTTTGAAATAATATACTACAGTTACCAGAACCAAACTTAATACAAAAAGTAAAATTCCGTACAGCCATTCTTTTTTAGATGCCCAGCTTACTTCCACATGAACATGATCCTGCGAGCTTTTTCCCCAAAGAATCCATCCGTAAATGCTCATTACGGTGTAATAAACATTAATCATACAGTCTCCAAGCAGACCAAAATTGAACAGAATATACACATAAATTAAAGTTGAAACAATTCCTGTAGGATAAACCCAGATATTTTTTTTAATGGAAAAATAAACACTTAAAATTCCGAATACCGTAGCGGAAGATTCCAGCAGAATCTGTGTGGCAGAGTAGTTTTCATAGGGTTTTAAGAAAAGATCGTATACATTCATGCGGTCAAAAATAAGTAAAAAAACACTTACTTTGCAATGATTTAAATATTATGAAAATCAGAATTTTAAGTTTCAGAATATAAAATTAACACGGAAAAATTATTAATAAACGTTAATGTTTCTAAATTTTTTATATTTTCGTAAATCTTTAATAAATAATAAAATATGTCTAAAATTTGGACCAAAAAACCGATGAGTGCTTTCGAAAATGATATGAAAAGCAGTCAGCTCAAAAGAGTACTCGGTAAATGGAGTCTTACAGCTATCGGAATCGGGGCTATTATTGGTGGAGGAATTTTCGTACTTACAGGAACCGGAGCGTATTATCATGCCGGACCTGCATTGGCTCTTTCCTTCATTATTGCCGGAATTGCTTGTGTATTTGCAGCATTGTGTTACTCAGAATTTGCATCTATCCTGCCTGTTGAAGGTTCAGCGTATGCCTATGCGTACGGAACTGTGGGAGAAATATTTGCATGGATCATCGGTTGGGGGCTCATCCTCGAGTATGCGATGGGATCTATGACAGTAGCCGTTTCCTGGTCGGGATATTTTAATAAGTTGTTAAAAATGTTTGGTCTTCATCTTCCGGATTACCTTACTTCAGATCCTGCAAGTTATACAGGAGAAGGTTTTTCAATGAATTTACCGGCATTCCTTATCGTAATTTTTGTAATTTCTATCCTTATCAAAGGAACTAAAGAAGCTGCAAAAGCGAATAATCTTATCGTAATCATGAAGGTTTCTGCGGTTCTTTTCGTTATTATTGCAGGAGCATTCTTCATTAATACAGATAACTGGGATCCTTTTATTCCTGCTGCCAAAATGGTTCACGAAGGTGAAAATGTAAAGGAAGCTTACGGTATTCAGGGAATTATTTCCGGTGCTGCCGCAATTTTCTTTGCGTATGTAGGTTTCGATGCCGTTTCTACACAGGCGGGAGAAGCGATCAATCCGAAAAAAGATGTTCCGTTTGCGATCATTGTTTCACTTTTGGTTTGTACAGGATTATATATTTTGGTATCTCTTGTTTTAACAGGAATGATGCACTATTCAGACTTTGATCCTCATGGAAATTATCCGGATGCAATTAAAGCACCTGTAGCGTATGCATTTGAAATCGCAGGACAGGGTTGGGCTGGATACATCATCACGATTGCAGCAACTGTAGGTTTAATTTCCGTATTGATGGTAATGATCATGGGACAGTCCAGAATTTTCTTAGGAATGTCTAAAGATGGTCTTATCCCTAAAATGTTCAGCGATGTTCATCCGGTAAGAAAAACACCGGCTAAAAGTTTAATGCTTTTAGGAATCATCATTGCTACCGTAGCAGCATTTACACCAATTAGTAAACTGGCAGATATGACGAGTTTCGGTACTTTATTCGCATTTACAATGGTTTGCGTAGCGGTTTGGATCTTAAGAAAAAAAGAACCGAATATGCCAAGAACATTTAAAGTTCCTGCACTTCCTGTAATCGCAACATTAGGAATCTGCATCAACCTTTATCTGATCTGGAACTTAAGCCACGAAGCAAAATACCTTTCTATGGGTTGGTTAGCGCTTGGTGTAGTTATTTACTTTACCTATAGTTTAAGAAACAGTAAACTTCACAAAGTGGGTTATGGCGAAACGTTCAAAGCAGAACAGGAACCATTGCAAAAACCTGATTTAGATTAAAATTTTATAAATAGATCAAATAAAATCCACAGAATTCTGTGGATTTTTTATTTTTGTGAATATGAAAAAGCTTTTACCATTTTTACTTTCATTCTCCGGAATTTTTACTTTTTCTCAACAGATCGAAAGTTCAGAAACAATTTTAAACGATAAAATCAGCATCAGAGCTATAGAAATCTACGATAACAAAGTCTGGTACAGCGGAACGGACTCCAAGTTTGGTTATGTTGATTTAAAGAATTCAAAAAATCAAAAACAGATCAGGCTGTCTGAAAAGAAATTACAGTTTAGAACATTGGGACAGGATAAAAAATCGTTTTATGCCATTAATATTGAAAGTCCTGCTGAATTTTTTAAGATTGATAAAAAAAGCTTGAAATATGAAGTGGTTTTTAGAGATACTGTGAAAACGGCTTTTTATGATGCGCTTCATTTTGTGAATGATAAACTGGCTTATACCTTCAGTGATACAGATAAGGACAGCAAATTAAAACTTGCCAAATTTGATAACGGAAAGTGGGCTATGCTTAAAAATGATGTTGTATTAAATGAAGGAGAAGCAGCTTTTGCGGCGAGCAATACCAATATTTCATCCACCAAAAACTATTTATGGATTGCAACAGGAGGGAAAGCTTCAAGAATTTTAAAATTAAATTTTAAGAATAATCAGTTTAAAATTTTCAATACTCCGGTTATTCAGGGAGAATCTTCTCAGGGAATCTATTCTATCGATTTCTTAGACGATACATTCGGGATTGCGGTTGGCGGAGATTACACAAAACAGGAAGCCAATATCAACAATATCGCCACAACCAATGACGGCGGAGAAACTTGGCAAATTCAGGCTTCCGGACAAAATGCAGGATATACAACCTGTGTGAAAATTAAACCAAATTCCAAAGGAAAAGAGATTATTTCGGTTGGAGATCGACATATCAGTTATTCTTCTGATTTCGGAAAAACATGGAAGAAAATTTCGGAGGAGAAAGGTTTTTTTGTTTGTGAATGGGTAGATCAGAATACTGTTGTTTTTGCTGGGAAAGACCGAATTTTAAAAATGAAAATTAATTAACCAGTTTAGTAAAATTAAACTTTTGATAAGAAAAAATTATGCTGAATATCATCAACCAACTTTTTGAAATAGAAAAAAAATCCAATGATCAGAATCTATCGATTTTTGAAAGAAATTTTGAAAGAATCAATCATGAACTGGAAGAAATGGGCTATGTGATCAATAATCCGATAGGAAAAATTTACGATTCCAGAGATACTTCTATTGAGGCAAATATTGTAGGGAATTCCTCGAAGCCATTCATTACGAAAGTATTGAAGCCTGTGATTTTTCAAAAGGACGGAAACGAATTGGTATTGTTGCAGAAAGGCATCGTAATAGCGGAATAAAACATGGGAAATATAAATTTTGGAATCGATCTCGGAACAACGAACTCAGGGATCTGCAAATTTACCGACGGAAAAGTGATCGTGTACAAAAATCCTGTAGGATTCAGCGATACGCTTCCTTCGATCGTGGCTTACAGAAAAGGCAGAATTTTTATTGGTGAGAAAGCAAGAGAACTTCTGAAATCCGGAAATCCGGATGTTTTTGGTTCATTCAAAAGAAAAATGGGTACAGAACACCTGTATCAGATTTCGGACATTAATGAAGAGAAAACTCCGGTAGAATTTTCTGCAATGATCCTGAAGGAACTTTTAAGTTTTGTTCCCGATGAAAAACCTCAGTCGATCGCTATTACAATTCCGGCATCGTTTGATACGGTTCAGTCGAATGCAACCAAAAAGGCGGGACTTTCTGCAGGTTTTCAACAGGTTGTTTTGCTTCAGGATC
>NZ_JBBCQL010000052.1:0-23578 GCF_037149975.1 Chryseobacterium sp. VD8
CTTCAGACAAAATACAGCTTCCGGTAATCAGCGGGAAACTTCCCGGTTTTTACATTCCGCAGAAAATATCCACAGACTACAATTTTTTTCCTGTATACAATGGCTTTGCTTTAGAAAAACTGAATCTTCAGAATAAAGAAAGATTCAGTTCCGGACTTATTTTCAGAAAAGCGGAAATGTTTAACAACACCGGAAATTTTGATCTGGAAAACCAGCAGATGCTTCCTTATCGCTTTAATAATCTCCGCTTTGTATTTTCACTTCCTAATGAAGATGCGGTAGAATATTCATATTTTTTAGATGGATTTTCTAAAGACTGGTCTATTTGGAATTCTGAAAATAAAATAGAGTTTCTTGGTCTTAAAGAAGGAACATACAGTCTTTTGGTAAAAGCTAAAATCGGAAAACAGATATCTGAAGTAAAAACATTTACCTTTAGAATCAATCCGCCTTGGTACAGAAGCCTGTATAGTTGTGTTGCTTATCTTCTTATGATAGCGGGATTGTTTTATTTCCTCAAAAAATATCAGGAAAATAAACTCAAAAAGCAAAAACTGGAACTCCTGAAAAAAGAGCAGAATGCACTCCGCGAGCAGGCAGAAAAGCACAGGCAGGAAATGATTCTTGAAAAGCAAAAGCAGCTTGAAAACGAGAAAAATAACCTCAAGGAAGAAATTAAAAGCAAGACCATAGAACTTGCCACCAAAGCCAAAGAGGATGAAGATAAAAACCGTCTTCTTTCCACCATCAACGAGAAAATACTTGAAATAGAGAATAATCCTAATATTTCTAAAATAAGACTCGGAGAAATCCGCAGAACCCTGAAAACCTATCTGGAAACAGACGATCACACCTTCGAAATCCAGATGGATGAGCTGCATCAGGAATTTTTTAAGGCAATGAGGAAGAAATTCCCGAATCTTTCCATCTACGATCTGCGTTTATGCGCGTATCTTAAAATTGGTCTGAATTCTAAAGAAATGGCAGATATTTTTCAGGTATTGCCTTCCAGTATCAATGTAAGCCGATCCAGACTGAGAAAAAAACTCGGGCTGAAACCGGAAGATGATCTGTTCGATTTTCTTAATAATTTCGAATAGCTTTTTTAAGAAATCTGCTGACCAAAATTCTGCCCATGATTAAATTTTTCTTCTGAATATCATTCAGAAGCTTTTTTCTTGTAATAATTATTGAAATTTTATCAGGCTTATAATCAGCGGTTTATGGTCTTTTTTGTAAAAATTAATACTTTTTTTAAAAATTTTTCCAACGCTTTTCCATTTTTCTGCATCTATATAAATAGAGATGATTAAAAAGTACTTCGGATATACTGTAAAATTAAATGAGGTAACCAACAAGTTCATGTGATTGTGGTTTTTTAAGAATTTGTTCAGGTTTTTCCCGCAGATGAAGCAGATCAGTATTTAATTAAGGCTTATAAAACAATGATCTGAGATTTTAATCAATTTAATTAGATAAAAAATAGATTGTCAGTCTGCGGGATTTTTTTAGAAAAAAAGAGGGTTAAAACACAATAAAAATGTATGTGGAGGAGTTAAAGTAGTGATCGATGTATTATGAAGAAGATTGAGTTTGGAGCGTCTGCAGAAATGTGGACGCTTTTTATTTTGTTGAATTAATTATGTAAGTTGTTTAAAGTAAAGATCTTTGCTCCTTTAGGAGCAGAATCTGTGTAGAAAATAAGAATAAATCTATCAATCAATCCGCAGGATTGAATTTTCTAAAGATAGCGTTCCTACGCAACACCGAACGTAAGCCTAGTCTGATTCTACACAGATAAAACTCCATAGAATTTTTAGCATTTCACCTTAAACAACTTTATGACTTGTTAATAAGCTTTCATTGATGAAACCATACAGAAACTTTTATCAGCAAGTATTTTTATTTTAAAAAAGAATATCGGATTAAATGTCACAATTTTTTGTTAAATCATTAGAATTTTCTCCCGGTGAACAAAAATTATTTTTACTTTTGAAAGATTAATTCAGCAATACAAAATATGGTTACAGTTATAAAGTCTGTTTTTGGCTTCATTTGTGCAATCGGTTGCATTAGTTTGCCTTTAATAAAGGCTCAGACTTCCGTTCTGGTAAAAAATAATCTCAGTTTTGAACGAAATGAGGTGGTTTCAGTTCCTGTTTCCAGACTAAAATCATTTTTGGATAAAAATAAAGAAGCAGATGTAAGGTTAAAAAATAGTAAAGGACAATTAATAACCATTCAATGGATCGATAACGATGGAGATGGCAACAATGATGAGTTGCTTTTCATGGCGCACATTCAGGGAAAATCTTCTGAGAATTATACCATGATAGCCGATGGAAAATCTCCGGTTCCCGAAAGTAAAGTAACCACTTATTCCAGACTGGTTCCGGAAAGAGTAGACGATTATGCCTGGGAAAATGAAAAAATTGCTTTCAGAATGTACGGTCCGAAAGGACAGAAAGAAGCTTTGGCAGGAGTAAAAGGAAGTACCCTTTCCAGCGGAGTGGATATCTGGCTGAAAAGAACCGAACAGCCGGTTATCAATAAATGGTACAAAGGCTATTTAACCGATCCTATGTATTACCACAGAGATTCCAGAGGAGAAGGTTACGATCCCTATCACGTAGGAGACAGCCGCGGAACCGGAGGAATCGGGATCTGGAAAGACGGAAAACTACAGGTTTCGCAGAATTTTGTTACCTCTAAAACCATCGCTGAAGGACCTTTAAGAACAGTTTTTGAACTTACATACAATTCATGGAGTGATTTTGGAGTAAAAGAAACCAAAAGAATTTCTTTAGATTTAGGTTCAAACTTTTCAAAATTCGAATCTACTTTTGAAGCTGAAAAAAAGGTTCCGAATTACACGATCGGAATTACCCTCCATAAAAACGAAGGAGAAACAAAACTTAACGACAAAGAAGGCTATTATTTTCATTGGGAAAAAATTGATGATGCCTTTGTAGGAGAGGGAATTGTGGTAACCCCCCAAAATAATTGAAAAATCGCTGGCTTTTAAATCTGAAACTCCAGATCAGAGCAATTTGCTGGTCATCACAAAACCTCAGAAGAAACTTACCTATTATGCAGGATTCGCATGGCAGAAAAGCGGAGAAATTCAGAATCAAAAAGACTGGGAGAATCTGTTGAAAAAGCAGACGCAGATCATTGCAAATCCTTTGCAGATAACTATTAAATAACATTATTAAGGATGAAAACAAAACTGTACATACTGGCTTTAAGCTGGGCTGCTGTAAATCTTTCTGCCCAGACAAAAGATACTCTAGCTGAAAAAATGCTTATCTATCAGCTTCCAATCGGAGGCTGGGGAAAACAGCTCGAAGATAAATCTGTCGTCAATTACAATCTGCCTTTCAGCAAGGAACTTTTAAGAAAGATAAAAGCAACAGGAGACGATCATGCAACCATTGACAATAATGCGACTTCAAGGGAGATTAATGCACTCATCAAAGCATATACTGCTACCAAAAATCCGGAATATTTAAAATCAGCAGAAAAAGGAATCAGCTATCTTTTATTGATGCAGTATAAAAACAACGGAGGTTTTCCGCAGTATTATCCCAATAAAGGATTGTACAGAAAGCAGATTACGTATAATGACAACGCCATGATTAATGCTTTAACCGTTCTGTATAATGTTGCCGAAGGAAAAAACGGATTTGATGTAGTGGATCCAAAGCTGAAAGAAAAATCAAAAACCGCAGTTCAGAAAGGAATAGAATGTATTTTAAAAACGCAGGTACTGCAGAAAAATAGTCCTGCCATCTGGGGCGATCAGTACAACGAAGAAACGTTACAGCCGGATAAAGCGAGAGCTTTTGAACCTGTTTCTTTAGCTACCGCAGAATCTGTGGGAATCGTAAGGTTTTTAATGATGCAGCCTGTAACTCCGGAAATCGAAAAATCTGTAAAATCTGCCATAAAATGGTTCAGACAAAATAAAATTGAAGGCTACAGCTACGACGTTGCCAAAGTAAACGGAAAAACAGTACGTACTTTAACAGAAGAAAAAAATTCTGTGATCTGGGCAAGATTTTATGATATTAATAACAATAAACCTCTTTTCGGAGACCGCGACGGAAGCGTAAAATATAATTATAACGAAGTTTCCGAAGAACGGAGAAACGGCTACAGCTGGTACGGAGATTATGCCGAAAAACTCCTTGCCAGAGAATATCCGAAATGGCTGGAAAAAAACAATATTTCTGATTTATAGTTAATTGCGGATCATGGAAAGTTAGATAAGTTCAGTAAAAAAGATCAGAATCCAAGTTCTGCAGAAAAAAGCGGCTGTCCCGATCGGGACAGCCGCTTAAAGTATGAATAGTATTAAAAAATTGCTTTAGAAAGAATTACAGATATTCCCTGATAATGTTGCTCCCGCATTCGTCGTAACATTAGATTTTACTGAAGAAAGAGAAAGTGTATTAATGGTATATGGAGGCGTGAAAGCAGTTCCGCTTCCTGATGTATTACCCGTAACGTTGGTAAAAGTATTATTGGAAGTAACTGTTACTGCAGTCAATCCGCTCATCAGGCTAATAGGCTCATTTACATTTTCAAATACATTTCCGTCAACGCGTATATTTGCCTGAACTCCTGCTGCGATACATTTGTTGCTTACAGCACTGTTGAAATAGCTGTTGAGGATGTGGATTTTACCGTAACGCACTCTTGGCATACGCTCTCTGCATCCCGGAGCCCACCAGCAACGAACAAAAGTTACATTCAGTTTGCCGGCATCCGTAGTAGCACCATCGCTTGATCCAATGAGATTAGAAAATCTGTGGTCATCTGTTCCGCCGGGTCCTCCCGGTTTTGGCGCTTTCAGATAATTAAATTTGGTGTAAGATACAGTAACAAAGTCAGATTTATTTTTAATATCAAAATTTCCGTCTACTCCGTCTCTGAATTCACAGTGATCGATCCATACATTTCGGCAGTCGTCCAGAATAGCATTGTCCCAGCCATCTGTATCATAAGCTCCCGGACCTTCAAAGATCAGGTTTCTGATGATGATATTATTGCATCTTTTGATGTTGATGATTCCTGAACCATCTTTCGTCTGATCGGTTGAAACTAATTTTGCACCACTCGTTCCGTAGATTGTTTTTCCCGTCTGATCCTGAAACGATAAGCGTGCTGAAACAGTAATGGTTCCGGTTACTTTAATCACTTTTACCGCAGAATTTTCTATGGCAGCTTTTAACTGGGCGTAGTTGGTAACGGTAGTTTCAGCGGCAGTTCCGCCTCCTGTAGTTCCGCCGTTTTGTGAAGCCCATCCCGGAGCAGAACAATCGGCTAACGGAATTACCGCACTCGCAACCAGTTCACTTCTCATGTTCAGGTCACTTTTGTTTTCGGACAAATCGGATTTAATTTCTTCCTGTCCGCATCCGGTTAAGGCAAAAACCGAACAGAGAGCTGCCGTAGCAAAAGCAGCTTTAAATGTTTGTTTCATAGTAAGTAATTGTTTTTAATTATGATTAGGATTCAAAATTACAAATCCTTCAATTAAATAATTTATATTTTAACATATATATATTTATATAATTATAATATTGATTATTTGATTTGGTTAATCGGTTGCATTTTATTTAATGTATAAAATTTATTTGCTTTTTAAATAACCTGAGTTCGGGATAAGTCTTCTTAAATGCAAGGTTAAACAAAGAGATTCAATTATCAAGAATTCCGCTTTTAAGATATACAAAGGCGTAAAACTTATTAAAGTAATACCATTTTTGTCTTTTTTAAATAAACGAAGTGCCTTTGTTTAGCTTACCAACTTTCAATAAGTAAAAAAAATCTTTTGTTTTTCTTTGCGATAAATTAATATAATTCTATAAATCAATTATTTAAATTTATTTCTTATCCCGAACTGAAGTTAAATGATAAATAAAAATCCCAAAGATGATCCGGTATTACAGATCAAATCTGATGAACCGGAATATCTTCAGGAAAAAAATATTAGCTGTTTGGTAAATGTTTTATTTGTCTGAAAAACAGATTGTTGTATTTAAAATGAAAATTAAATCCCGAACTTGAATTTAGCCCGGAAACTTATCTTTAATAAAATCTTCTCTGAAAGGAGCAAACGCATCAATCAGTTTTCCTGCTTCGAGACATTTCACCCCATGAAAAATATTGGGTTGCGCAAAAAATCCGTCACCTTTCTGTAAAATTTTCATTTTACCATCAACCGTAACTTCAAATTGTCCTTCCGCAACATATGTGATCTGAGAGTGAAAATGCTGATGCAAAGCACCAACAGCATCCTTTTCAAATTGTACAATCACCATCATGACCTGGGAATTATATCCGATGAACTGTCTGGAAACGCCGTCTCCCAAATCTTCCCATTCAGAATTTCCATCGAAGAAAGGTTCTTTTTTGAATTTCATATTATTACTTTTCAATTTTTATTAAACTATTATTACATCAAACCTGTCATTTCGAAGATGGAGAAATCTAATGTATTGATTGATTTTATATTGTTTTCGCGCAGATTTTGCTGATTGAGCAGATCTTTAAAATAATTTTAGTCTGCATAACCAGCGGGATCTCTATTATTTAATATACTTTTCCAACCCTATATTCAAAGCCTTTAAACTTTTCGCGGCTAATTTTGCAACCGTTTCTGCTCCCAATCTGGACAAATGCGTGTCGTCTTCTTTTCCTTTGGGATAATACGGATCTTCGCCTTCTTTGTAATACAGATGAAGTTTTTTTGAATTTTCGGGGCCGTAAGAAATTTCCATCTGTTCAGTTAACAACTGCATATCCACAAAAGGAACTTTCAGATCATTGGCGACCATTCTTACAACCAGAGGATATTCCTTATGCGTATCAATCAAAACTCCGTTTTCGTTGAAGTTTCTTCTTACAATGGAAGTCATCAGAACAGGAATCGCTCCTTTAGCTCTGGCTTCATTCACATATCGTTCAAGATTCGCTCTGTATTGTGTGTAAGGATTGGTAAACTTTGTAGAGTCTTTGATTTTCTGATCGTTATGACCAAACTGTATAATGACGAAATCTCCTTTTTTCAATTGTTTTTCCACCTGATCCCATCGTCCTTCCGTTCTGAAACTTTTGGAACTTCTTCCGTTCACCGCATGATTCTGAATTTCAATTCCGCTAGTTAAAAACTGAGGTAAGATCTGTCCCCATCCGTGTTCCGGATTTTTGTCCGGATTTTCTTTATTAGCCATGGTAGAATCTCCAATTAAGAAAAGGGTTGGCTTTTGCTGAGCCATAATTAAAGTTGAAATTGCTATGCTAAAAATTAAAAGTATTTTCTTCATTTTAAATAAATTTTTTAATTTATATTCTTTTGTCTTGGAAACAAAAGAATCAAAAGTTCAAGACTTGGAAACTTCCGCTAAAAATTATTTCTGTTCACTAAAAATCCTAAAACTCGCGCGAATTTGATGTTTGTCTTTTTATTCAGTATTTTAGTCGCGCTCAAACAATAGAATTTTCTTAACGTTCACAGAATTAATTTTCTTAACGCTCCATTTTCCTGTGTCGATTTAGCGAATGGTAATCATTACTCATTATTAATTACTCATTACTTATGTTGAGGATTCCAGCCATCAAAAATTTTTTCCGGCGTATAATTTTTCAGATTTTTTTTTGTGAGCTGATGCGACCAGTTTACGCGTTTCGAAGTATTTCCTCCTTCTCCTATACTCCCGAATTCCGCGTAATAGGCTGTTTTTTCTTTATCAGGAAACATTTTATCGCCTTTCCACGGATTCCAGCCTTCAGGAAGGATATGTTTTCCCATTTCTGTATTGATGAAAACTGTTTTCGCGTAAGGTCTCCAAGGTCTGCCTAAATACACTTTGGTAATGCCTTCTTTCGCAGTTAAAGTACAGTCGAAGAATACAAAACCATACTTTCTGTCTGCTTCCGTTGCGGCTGCCGTGATGAACGAATCTGCTAAACTTTTAATCGTACAGTTCTTAAAAACAACGGTTGCCTGTCCGAAAATAAAATCAGTCGTTCCTTCAATAAAGCAGTTTTCAAAATATTGTCTGCTGTGATTGGTTGCAGAATAAACGGTGTCCTGACAACCTGAAATAATTGAATTTTTAATGATAAAACGGTCACCTTCCACATGAAGGGAAACCGCCTGTCCTTCATTGCAGGAAGTATTCTGAACCGTTATATTGCTGATTTTTATATCATCTCCCATCACCAATAATGTGTAAGAATTAAATGTGGTTATCTTTTCATTGAAAGAATCCGGTTTTCCTGAAAAATCATTGTTGGTAATTATCGTGTTGTCTTTATTTTCCCCTTCCAGCGTAATTTTATGTTTTGAAGAAGGAATCACCACTTTTTCATGGTACGTTCCGGATTTTATCAAGATCAAAGCTTCTTCCGGTCCTAAATCTCGAATGGAATTAATAGCTTTCTGAATCGAGGTGAAATCTCCGCTTCCGTCTTTTGCAACGGTAATTTTGATATACTGATCATTTCCTGCAAACAGAAAATTTGCCATCGAAATAAGAAAGATTAAAAATAATTTTTTCATAAACTGATTTATTATTTTCTGACGCAAAGATTTGTTTTATATTACCTGATTTTTAGATAGCAAAGGCAAATAAAATTTGCTTCGCGAAGCCATGACGATAGCTTCATAAAATCAACTTGTTGATTCGTCTTTGCTCACTAAAATATTTTTTTAATTAAATTAATTCCTTTGCGTTAAAATTATTTCAAAACTTTATTTAAAAACTCAACAGTCATATTCAGTGTTTCCGTAAACCATGGTTCTGCTGACCAAAAGGAATGCGGTGTATCTTTAATCTCATGAAACTCTGTCGGAATATTATAACTCTTCAGTTTTTTCATCATATCGTCTCTTCCTGCATGAAATCGTGGCTGCGAACTGTTGATGAAAAGAGTAGGAGAGGTATTTTTATCCACAAATTCTAAGGGAGAAGCGGCTGTCCAGTTTTTTAAATTGCTTTCTCTGTCTCCGTTCAGCCAATACGAGGCGTAAGTGCTTTCTTCCGCTTCGGGATGAATAAAAGAAACAATGCCGTCTAAATTTACAATTGCCTGAATTTTATTTTTTGATTTTACACCTACCAAAGTGGCGATCTGCGCTCCGGCAGATTCTCCCAGAACCGCTATTTTATTTCGGTCTAAAGAATATTTTTTACTGTTTTTCTTCAGCCATTGAATTCCGGTTTCGATGTCTTCCACTCCGGCAGGAAATTTCGCAACATCAGCGAGACGATAACCGATGGCAATCACCACATAACCTTTTGAAGCGAGTTCCATCGCCATGAATTTTTCGTTTTCCTTACTTCCTGAAATCCATCCGCCACCATGAACCATCGCAATTCCGGGATATTTTTTGTTCTGATCTAAAGGATAATACACATCCGCTTTCAGAGAAATTCCGTTGATGTTTTTATATTCTGCGTCTTTATCTATTCTGATGTTTTGAGGAACCGGACGGTCAATCGGAGTTACAAACGGGTATTTTTTTTTGAATTTTTCGAATGTTCCTTCGTTGGTATAGGGAGTAGCATTCGGTCGATTTATCTGTCCGAATGCCATTGTCCCCACAAAAAAAATAGAAATATAAGTATGTTTTCGGTTAAACATCATGTTGTCAAATTTTGAATTTTAAACCATTAAGGAGATTGAAGAGGTTAAGTTTTATTAAGAAAATCAGTATGATTTTATTTTAAAATAAAGCGATCTTACCTGTCTTAACAGCTTAATTGATCTTAATGGTTTAAATTATTGATACACTATTTAACTGCATTTTTCGATACATCCGTTCCGATAGAAAGCGAGTTTTTATCAGATATAATTTCTTTCGGTAATAAGACAGCCCCTGTTTTATTTCCTAAAACTTTTACAACAGGTTTATTTGCCGAATCAAACTTCACGGTTGAAAGATTGATGTTTTTGCTGTTGTAGATCGTTGCTCCCGTTCCTTCGGAATATTTCAGCTTTACATTTTTTAATTGAATTCCGTCTGCATCTACTATGGTTAAAGCTTTTCGGGTATCAAACTGCGAATCTTCAATCACAATATTTTTAAGATTCATTTCAGCTAAACCGAATAAAGTAATCGCTTCATCGGAATTGGCTGCTGTAATGTTTTTAAAGAAAATATTTCTGAAAACCGGTGTTTCTTCCGTTACGGGATATACTTTTTCCGGAGCTTTGTTGCCTTCCTGCTTCTGCCCGTCTTCCAGAACCGGAGAGGCACCTTCATAGAACATATTGAAGCCAATTACCTGAGTCGGAATATTAATCATATCAATATTTTTTATGTAAATATTTTCCACAATTCCTCCTCTTCCGCGCGTAGTTTTGAAACGGAGCCCGATATCTGTTCCGATGAAAGTACAGTCTGAAACGTGGATATTTCTTGCTCCGCCCGACATTTCACTGCCGATGACGAAGCCTCCGTGACCGTGGTACACAATATTGTTTTTAATGATAACATTTTCAGTCGGCATTCCTCTTTTTCTTCCGTCTTTGTCTTTTCCGGATTTTATACAGATGGCATCATCTCCCACATCAAACGTATTGTCGTAGATCAGAACATTTTTGCAGGATTCGAGATCCAGACCGTCTCCATTTTGAGAAAACCATGGGTTTCGGATGGTAAGATTCCTTAAAATGACATTGGAACACATCAAAGGATGAAGATTCCATGCCGGAGAATTCTGGAATGTAGGTCCGTCCAGCAAAACTTTGTCGCATTCCACCAGACTTACCATTACCGGACGGAGAAAATCTTTCACCGTAATCAGTTCTTCTTTGGAAATCTTATCCGGAACATTGAAGTTTGAACTGCTTTCCAGTCCTTTTTTATAGCTTTCGGAAGGATACCAGTTTTTTCCGTCCGAAGATACAATTCCGCCAGATTTTACAATTTCTTTCCATTCAGATTCAGACACTTTGCTTTTTTTGATGGCTCTCCACGCATCACCGCTTCCGTCAATCACTCCTTTTCCTGTGATGGCAATATTTGTTGCATTTTTTGCCGAAATCGGAGACTGGCAACGCGTTGTATTCAATCCTTCGAAACTTACATCTACCAACGGATAATCATTTTTATCTTTACTGAAGATAATCATCGCACCTTCCTCTACGTGAAGATTGATATTGCTTTTCAAGACGATAGGACCTGTAAGCCACATTCCGCGGGGAACGACTAATTTTCCGCCTCCTTTTTTGCTCAGATCTTCGATTGCTTTTTTAAAAGCTTCTGTATTTTTTACATTTCCGCCCGCAATTCCGCCGTATTGTGTAATGGAAACGGTGTTGGCTGCAAAAGAAGTTTCTGCAACCTGCGGCATTTTAAACTCAATATTTTTATAAATATCAGAATTCTGAGCATAGATTTGCCCTGAAAATAGCATTGCTGCTAAACCGATCACTTTACAAGTCTTCTTCATTTTATTATTTTTGAGTTTTAATTATTTTTTTAAATTCCTGATAAACAATGGATGCTACTACTTTTGCTCCTTCGGGCTGAAAATGTGTGTTGTCTTTCTGACCTTTGGGATAGGCTTCGTATACATTTTCCGGAAGATTCATAAAGTAATGAGTTGTGGTAAAATCCTGTCCTTTTCCTGTAAAATATTCCATAGATAATGTATTCAGATCAATATACGGAACGTTCATTTCTTTAGCAATTTCAATGGGAGCTTTGCCGTATTCGCCGTGTACATTTTCCAGTTTTCCGTCTTTCCATGGGTAATTTCTGGCAACAGGAGTTAAAATAACAGGATTTGCTCCTTTCTGCTTCGTCTGCGTTACAAATAGTCTTAAAAATTCTTTGTATCCCTGAATGTTTACGTACCGTTCCGGATGTTTTTCAGAACTGTCGTTATGTCCAAACTGCATGATGACATAATCACCCGGCTGCAAATGTTCGTACACCTCTCTCCATCTTCCTTCCTGAAAAAACGTTCGTGTACTTCTTCCACCATGCGCTTTGTCAATAATCTCCACAGAGTCCGTTGAAATGGCAGGTTTTAAAGAAGCCAAACTGTCTTTCGCAAAAAATGGCTGAAAAACCTGTCCCCATCCTGTAATGGGATATCTTACTTTCATATAATCTTTTCCGGGTTCGTAGTTTCCGGTGTAATCTGCCATGGTGGAATCTCCGATGAGATAAATATGGGTAATCTTTTTAACGTGTTTTGCTGCTGTAGTGTTCTGAGATTTGCATCCCGACAACAGCAAAACGACGATTAAAAATGAAACTATATTGTAAATTTTCCTATTCATTGATTCTAACTAAATTTTTATATACACTGTCATTCTGAACGAAATGAAATGTATTGAAGAATCTGATTATTATTTTATCACTCGCAGATCTTGCAGATGGTGCAGATTTTTTAAATCAAATGAAAATTTATTCACATTAATTCTCCTGAAAATCTGAGGAATATTATTAATTCTTGGTGATTCTGAACCAGTCAAAATCGGCATATCCGCTTCGAGGTGCCTTTGATGTACTGATGCTGTACAGCCCAACTTTGGCTCCGATCCATTTTCCGGGTTTTGCCTGAAAAAGATCACCTGCTTTGATGAAATTTTTTCCGCTCTCGCTGTAGCTGAACTGACATAAACCATTCGGTTCGTTTACAGTTACTTTCAGATAGACTTCGTTGCTTTTTAATTTTGTTTCAAATAAAATCTTTTCTTCGCCGCCTTTATCTGCTTTTTCGGCTCTTCTTAACTGTACATAAAATCCATCCGGTTTATCGGTAATCACGATGGACTGATGATCCAGTCCCATCACCAAAAGTCCTGCAGTTTTTCCTTCTTTGGCATCTTCGGGTGTTAATTTAACTTTTGTGGAAGCTGCGAAATTGGGAGCCGGAAATTTCTGAGTTAACAGATTCGGGACATTCCAAAGGTTGTTTTCGCTTTCGGGAACTTTCAGGGAGAATAATCTTAAAAACTTCTGTCCGGGAAGCTTGGAAGACCATACGATATTTTCATTTGCACTCCACTGCCATTGTAATCCTAATCTTTCACCATCAAATTCATCGGTTTCGGGCGGGGTAACGATAGGATAGTATTGTCCTACGTTTGGTTTTTTATACGTTAAAACAGGTTCGCCGATTCCGTTTTTGTTATGGTCAATTCCAATGAAAGGCCAGTCTTTTTCCCACTTCACAGGTTGCAGGTGAACAATTCTTCCTCCCGCATCCACATCCTGAAAGTGATAAAACCAGTCTTCTCCGGAAGGTGTATCTACCCACGCTCCCTGATGCGGTCCGTTTATTTTCGTGGAACCCTGTTCCAGCACAATTTTTTCTTCGTAAGGTCCGTATATATTTTTTGATCTCAGAACCAATTGCCAACCTGTGGCAACGCCGCCCGCCGGAGCAAAAATATAGTAATAGCCGTTTCTTTTATACATTTTGGGACCTTCAACGGTGGGATGAGCATCGTGACCGTCGAAAACGTGAACGCCTTTATCCAGCACTTTTGTCCCTTCCGGATTCATTTTATTTAATGTTAAAATACTTTTTACTCCGGCACGGCTTCCCGCCCAGCCGTGAACCAGATAAGCGTTTCCATCTTCATCCCAGAACGGACAGGAATCTATCAGTCCTTTTCCTTCCATTACCAAAACGGGTTCGTCCCATTTTCCCAGCGGATCTTTGGTTTTCACCATATAGATTCCGAAATCGGGATCGCCCCAGTAAATATAAAATTCGCCATTGTGAAATCTTATGCTCGGAGCCCAGACTCCGTCGCCTCTTTTCGGGGTTGAAAAATGTTCTTTCGGCAAAATATCCTGAATGGCATAATTCACCAGTTTCCAGTTCACCATATCTTTTGAATGAAGAATCGGCAAACCGGGAGTTTCATTGAAACTTGAAGCCGTCATATAATAATCATCTCCCACACGAATCACATCCGGATCGGAATAGTCTGCATACAGAACGGGATTTCTATAGTTTTTTCCCTGATCGGCGGTCCATACTTCGGAAACGTAGTTTTTTTCCTGTGCGCTCAAATAATTTGATGCAATAGAAAAAATAGCTATTGAAAGTATATTTAAAATGTTTTTTGTTTTCATACATCAGATTTTTAATCTGGTTTGAATTTTAACGCCATAAGCGGAAAGATTTTTTTTAATTGCTTACTGTACATTTTCCAGTCGCAATGGTACTTTAACAAGCTCAGCATAAACTATTTACTCAGCAAATGATAGTTGTTGAAAATTTCTTAACCATTAAGATTTATTAAGGAGTTTAGTGTAGTTAAGATTAGCTATACTTTAAAATTCTTCTTAACCTCATCTCAATGGTTTTACGTGTTATTTTTCAAATTCCAGACTTGCCAGAATGAATGGCCCTGTTCCCTTGGCATCATTGGAACGGATTTCTTCATTAATGTAATATTCGTAAGAACCGTCGCGATAAGGTTTTCCGCCCAAACCTGCAACAGCACAGCATTTATTTAAATTTACCACTCCGTTTTCATCAACAGTGATTAAATTTTTAATGATTCCGTCGTAGCCTTTTTTAGCATACGTTTTATAGGATTTCGGCAAATAACCGTTGTTCACAGATTTGATGATGGTGTAAACAAACATGGATGAGGCAGTTGCTTCGGTGTAATTTCCTTTTTCTCCTGCTTTATTCAAAACCTGATACCACAATCCGTTGTTTTTATCCTGAACTTTAATGATGGCATCGGTGTAGGATTTGATGTAAGAAATTAATTTGGGTCTTCCGGGATGATCTTTTGGCAGATAATCCAGAACATCTACCATTGCCATTCCGTACCATCCCATTGCTCTTCCCCAGAAATTCTGCGACAGTCCGGTTTCTTTGTCTGCCCAAGCTTCTTTTTTGCTTTCGTCCCATGCATGATAGAGAAGACCTGTTTTTTTATCGAGAAGATGCTCCTGAACAGAATCGAACTGTAAAAGGATGTCATCATAGGCTTTTGAAGCGTCGGCTCCTTTCACGAAGTCGTGTGTATAATGTGTGTAGAAAGGCATTCCCATGTATAAACCATCCAGCCATACCTGATAAGGATAGATTTTTTTGTGCCAGAAAGAACCTTCTTTCGTTCTTGGCTGTCCGTCTATCTGAAGACGAAGCGTCTGAAGTGCTTTCAGGTATTTTTCTTTTTTTTCTTTTTCGTAAAGATAGAGGAGAACGTTTCCGCTGTTCAGCATATCAATATTATACTTATCAAGCTCATAGGTAATGATGGTTCCGTCTTCCTGAATAAGTTTTTCGCCAAATTGGCTGATGTAGTTGTAGTATTCTTTTTTACCTGTTTTGGCATATAATTTTTCTGCCCCATCAAGAACAATGGCAGTAGGATATGTCCATTTCGGAGTTTTGCTGAAATCCAGCATCCATGCCTCAGGAAAACGGTGCATTTCGGACAGCATCATTCTTTCGGACCATTTCAGATTGAGGGGAACTATTTTTCCGGAATTTGAAGATTGTTTCTGAATTGAAGCGTTAACCGGAGTTTTTGTCTGCGCACAGGTAGAAAAAATTCCCGAACTTAAAGCGACCAGTGTGAATAGTTTGATATGCTGATTAATGAAATTCATGATTGTAAACGTTAAAGTTGATTATTTTTATCTAAAATTTCCAGTTTTTGATCTAAATCCTGATAAAAAGCTTCTTCTATCGTTAAGCCGTTCGGTTCCAGAGACCATGCTCCTAAAAAGTAATAGGAAACGTTCTTTGTTTTCCTGAAAACTACAGTATGCGTAGATTTTGTCTTTATATATTTATCAAAACTTTCAAGAGGGTAGAAGACTGCCATTCCGAGATTGTCGTCTTTTTTAGTTTCGGTCTGGTTACCGTAAGTTGCGATGTAAGCCCATTTTTTATTTTTGCTGATTCCCTGTTTTAACGGAATGTTTTTTATGGCAACAATTCCGGTGCATAAACCTGAAATAGAATTACTGAGATTTAAATCCACTTTTACAAAACGGTCTTTATTAAAAATGGTAAGTTTTGAAGTTAAATCGATGGCATCGCCCCATGTTTTCCAGCCTTTGTATTCGATGGTTGCGTAAGACTGTTCTTTTTCATTCACCACTTTCGCGACGGTGCTTTTTACGATTTTAAATGTTTCAACAAAATCATTCTGCTCATCATATCTTCCGTAGGAACCAATTCCGATGGTACGTCCGGATTTCAGAATATCCTGTCCCCAAGCTGCGTCGTGATGATACGATTCAAAACCGTCCTGTCCGACTTCCGGTAAAACCAGAGTGTTTACTTTTTTACCAAAAATATCTGTTGCATTTCTCCAGTCGAGATATAAGCGGTATCCGATCTGGTTGTTTTCCAGACCGATGCCTTCGTATCTGATGTAGGTGGAATGATCGGTATGCGATTCCGGAATGGTGAGTTCCTGAACGTTTTTGAAAGTTCCGCCGATGTATTTGTCGCCTTCCCATTTTCCGCCTTCTTTCACTGCAAGTTCTGCATAAGAGAACGGTGCTTTAGGATTGCTTCTGATCTTTTGAATAACAGAAGTCTGAGCCTGAAAATTTGAGGACACCAATACTGCTGCAGCTATTATTTTAAATACATTCAATTTCATATACATTTTATTAGATCACTGTTTTCAATAAAAGTTTTCATGGTTATTTGCTTTTATTGTTGTCCGGTTATGTTTTTCACGAGATCATTAAAGTAAACTTCAATATTGTCATAGTTTTTATCCAGATCTTTTCCGTTGGCATTGGGAACTTCAGGATTCAGTTTGTTTTTAATTTCCCAATCGTCGGGCATTCCGTCATGGTCAGAATCGGGTAGCGCAGTTCCCGGTTTCAAATCAGGAAATCCGCCGGCATCTTCCTGAGAATCTATAATTCCGTTTGTACTTCCTTCTGAACTTTCGTAGGTAAAACTTCCGTTTTTTACGTCTTTTAGAATGTGTACATCAACAGTGTCTCTTACTAAAGCAGCTCCTGCGATCTGTACTATTTTTTCGTAAGCTTCTTTTGCAGAATGTGTTTTTATCGTATTCTGAATGTCGTGAGGCTGATTGATTTTTATTTCGTTTTTATCCTGATCCGTAAGATGGTAAGACGGCTTCATCTGTGCAAAAACCCCCTGAGTCCAGTTGTCTTTTGAAACTTCAGGATTTCCTTCAATTACATTTCCGCTGATGTAGTATTTTCCCCAGATGTTATACACTTCGGCTTCAGGTTTTTCATTTTTATCAATAGCAACAATCCGTTGTCTGCTGAGGGTTGCAGGTCCGGGTTTATAGTAATTATTGATGATGTTAACATTCATCCCTTCACCGCCATAAATGCTGTTGTGTCCCCAGTTGTAGATCACATTATTCCTGAAATCGGTAAGATCCGTCAATGCAAATTTACTTCCCGCATATTCTCCCAGTCTGGGATTTCTGCTGTCGTGATGCGCGTACAGATTATGATGAAAACTTGCGTATTTTCCGCCCGCAATTCCGCCATATCCGTGAGCTCCTTTCTGATGAACGGAATTTCTTAAACTTTCCGCAATGATGCACCACTGTACGGTTGTATTTTCATTGGCATATACAGAAACGGTTTCATCTGTAGACCAGCTCATTGAACAGTGATCGACGATAAGATTTTTAATAAATCTCGCTCCGAAAGCATCGCCTTCAAACTTTTTCTGATCGCCCATTCTGAAACGGATGTAACGGATCACCACGTTATCTGCCGCAACGAAGGTTTCATAATTGGCAACCGTAATTCCGTCTCCGGGAGCAGTTTGTCCGGCAATGGTAACATTACCTTCTTTTATTTTTAACGGAGAATCCAGATATATGGTTCCGCCTGTTTTAAAGACAATGTATCTTGCTCCTTTCTGGTTTAAAGCATATCTTAACGTGCCTTCTGAACCGTCATCTGTAAGTTTGGTGACGAAATAGACTTTTCCGCCGCGACCGCCTGTTGTGTATCTTCCAAAACCTCCTGCGCCGGGAAAGCTGAGAATATTCTGCGCTTCGGCATTGGTTGCAATGCTGAAGATTCCTGCGATAAAAAGTTTTGTGATGTGTTTTTTCATTGCTGAAAAATTGTGGCGGTTACAATATTTATTTAAGATTTATTAGCGGATTCCAGTTGTCTTTTCCTTTTAAGACCTGTTCTCTTGTATATTTTTTGGCTTCGGTTTTGGTTAGCTGATGCGACCATGATACTCTTTTCGAGCGATCTGAACCATTTCCTTTTGAGTTAAATTCTGCATAAAATGTGGTCTGTTCTGCATCAGACTTGTTCCAGTTGTGCCATCCTTCCGGTTGGATGGTGGAATTCATCTCACAATTGAGGTAAACGGTCTTGGCAAAAGGTCTCCACGGTCTTCCTAAATAGACTGAATTTTCCTTTGCATTTCCTGTTATTTTCGAATTGATAAAAACAAATCCGAATTCGTTTTCCTTTGGAGTAGAAGCCGCGGTAGTGTAGCTTGCCGATTCTTTGGAATAAATGATGCAGTCCTCAAAAACAGCGGTTCCGGCTCCGAAAATATAGTCGGTTGTTCCTTCGATGTAGCAGTTTTTAAAGTAATTTCTGGAGGGTTTTGTCTTGTCTGATGAATCCTGAACACCTTTTAAATACAAGGTGTCCTGATTTCCTGAGAATCTGCAGTTTTCAAAAGCAATTCGGTCGCCCGTCGTTAAAACAGCAACTGCCTGTCCTACTTTTCCTGAACTGTTTTCGAATGAAATATTTTTTGCCGTAAAATCATTTGAATAAATAAAAACCGTTGAAGAACCTGTAGTTCCGAATTCTTTTCCTTCCGGATTCTTTTTTGATGCAAAATCGTCGTAGGTGATTATGGTTTTTTCAGGATTTTCACCTTCAAGCAAAATAGCGCCTTTTGTTTCCGGAATGGTAATTTTTTCTTTGTAAATTCCTTCTTTTACTACAATTCTCGTTCTTACGGAAGATCCGTTTTCTGCTGCATTGATGGCTTGCTGAATGGTGGAGAAATTTCCTTTTCCGTCTTTTGAAACCACGATGGTTTTATCATTGGCTTTAAAAGAAAGAAAACTGAGCAATACGATCAGAAAAGCAAAAAAAGAATTTAAATTTTTAAGAAAAAAGGAAGCTTTCATTGAAATTTTTTTGATTAAAATACAGACTCCACTTTGGAGATGAAGCCTGTATTTTTCTGATATGAATGTGAACTATTTTCTAATACCCATAATCCTGTGTAAGATTATAATTGGAGTTGATTACGTCTAAAGCAATCGGCAGCAATTCCTTTCTGTTGGCCTGGAAATAATACGCATAACTTTTCACAGGATCTCCACTGATGTAAGGCTGCGTCATCGCCAGTCTCCAGTTTACTTTTGTGTATCCGGAAGGCGTTGCAACACTTTGGTTCGGGCTGTAGAAAATGTCTGCTTTGGCAACTCCGGCTGCAGTGTAGAAATCGATGTCAGTTACGTTTTGCTGTGCTGTTTTTGTAGGAGTATAGGCTACTTTTTTGTAGAAAATATACTCAGGAACGTTGGCATAAGCTCCTGTACCGTTCATAAACTGGGTAAGCTTGGCTCTTGTTTCGTTGATTTTCGTTTCTAAAAGATTCCAGCGGATCAGATCGTATTTTCTGAGACCTTCACCTCCGAATTCAAGTTGTCTTTCTTTAACGATATAATTAAAGAATCCTGTTTTGTCGGTCGGAATGGTTCCCACCTGACTTAAATTTCCTGCATAGGCTCTCTGTCTTACCGAAAGAACTGCATTGATTGCCTGTGCAGATGGACCGTTATTAAGCTCATTATCGGCTTCGGCAAACATTAACAGAATATCTGCATATCTCAGCAAAGGCCAGTCGATTCCAAGGTTTTGTGAAGTTCCGGTGATGGAAGTCCACGATTTTCTGAATTTTCCGTCGTTCCAGTTGATGGAAGTCTGAAGTTCTTCCTGCTTTGAAGTATTTACCCTGAAGATGGCAATATTTACATCTCTTCTCAGGTCATACTTTGTAAATTCGTAGAAATAAACAGGAATTGCGCTGATTCCTCCGGAAGATTTCCAGTCGGTATCATCATGTCTTAAACCGTTGTAATATCCGATTTTACTGTCTGTTCTGGAGTTTCCTCCAAAAGCCCCGATAGCATAAATTATTTCGTTGGATGTATCTGCGCTGTTGGTATGCAGTGATCTGAATAATCCTTCATAACTCGGGTTCAACTGATGCTGTCCGGAATTGATGATATCTTTGCATTCGTCATAGGCAATCTGATAATATTTCTGAGGATTGGAGCCCTGCATCATCTGTTGCGGGCTTCTTCTTAATGAATATCCGGCTCTTGCCAATGCGATTCTTGCTCTTAATCCTTTTACCGCTGCTTTCGAAATTCTCTGAGCGGTAGTTCCGCCTTCGGATCTCCACGGAACTAAACTTTCCGCTTTTAAAAGATCGTCCAGAATTTTATCATAAATAACATCTCTGTCTGTTTTTGGAAGATACACGCTCGGAAGATCAGCAGAAGGAACATCCTGAAAAGGAACGTCGCCCCAGTTTTTGATCAGATCATGATAGAAGTGTGCTCTTAACGTTAAAGCCTCTCCCAGATATCTGTCCATTAATTTTTTATCTGCTGCTGACCCCGTCTGATACACCGGAGAAAGCGGAATGTTTTTAATCACCAGATTGGCTCTTTCAATTCCTGCATAAGTATCTAAAAACGGTCTTAAAAGCTCAGTATTTGTTGGAATCGCTCCGAAACAGCTTACCCCTCTTCGGTCGTTTGCGTTATAATCTCCCGAAGTTCTCATATCGTCTCCAGATTGCGAAAGAATCAGGTTCATTCTCTGTCCGTAGGTATTGTCTCCCATGGTTGCGTTGTAGACTCCGACTAAAGCAGAGAAGGTATCTGCTGCGGAATCAAACTGCTGTTTTTCTGAAGTATTGGATAAGCTTTCTACATCTAAATATTCTTCGCAGGAATTAAGAGAATTCAGAGAAAATATTCCGATGACAGAAAAAAGAATGGCTAAAAATTTATTTTTCTTCATAATATTAGGTTTAAAAAGTGATATCAACTCCTGATAAAATAAATCTGCTTCGCGGATACGCTGCATAATCTACCCCCGGTGTTAACGGATTTCTTCTCGTATTGGCTTCAGGATCATATCCGGAATACCCTGTAATCGTGAACAGATTGTTCATCGTAAAATACAATCTGAAATTGGATAATCCCAATTGTTTGGTGAAATCTTTTCCTAAAGAATATCCTATTGTAACGTTGTTCAGTCTCAGGAAAGAACCGTCTTCAATAGCGTAAGAATGAAGGAAGTAAGCTCCGGCAGGCGGTGTAAATCCTGTTGTATTAGCATTTAAAGCAGCAAGAGCGGTTGGATCATTTACTTTATTTCCGGCATCATCAAACCATCTCCATCGGTTGGCAACTTCAGCCAGCATATTGTTGTCCCGGTAAAGATACTGTGTAGAATATTCTATTTTGTTCGCGTTATATACTTTATTTCCTACAGAAAAGTTGAACATTAAACTCATGTCCCAGTTTTTGTAGCGGAAGGTCTGGTTGAAACCTCCGTAAAATTTAGGCTGTGCATTTCCAAGATCCGTCATATCCTTATTATCGATAATACCGTCACCATTAAGATCCTGAAGTTTAAGATCTCCCGGCTGTACAGCTTTCGCTCCGTTTGCTGCTGCTGCAGAACTTGGAATTCCGGCTTTTAAAGTATAAACCTGAGTGGTAGGATTATAATCGAAATCACTTATTTCATATCTTCCTGCGGTAATATAGCCCCAATATGTTCCTACCGGTTTTCCGACCTGTACAAGGAAATCATTCAGGTTATTTTGCCATCCGGAAGGATATAAGTAAGAATTCGCACTTGCAGAAGCACTGTTTCCTAAACTTTTAATCACATTTTTGTTGGCAGAGATATTCGCGTCTATTTTCCAGTTAAAATTTTCTTTGTTGATGATCGAAGCTCCTACAGAAAATTCAATTCCTTTATTGGATGTGCTTCCCGAGTTTTGATACTGATATTCATACCCTGAAGTCTGAGGAATTTTAGCAAGCAGCAAAAGATTTTTTGTATCGGTCTGGTAAACATCTACCGTTCCGTAAACTCTGCTGTTGAATAATCCAAAATCTACCCCGATATTTTTAGAAGCCGCCGATTCCCATTTTACATTAAGGTTAGACATAATTGCTCCTGTTGTAGCCCCCGGTGTTACATTGTTTCCGAATGCATATCCGTAATCTGATGATGTGGTGAAAAACGTACTGTATAAAAATGCAGGTATTCTGTTGTTTCCGGATAAACCGTATCCTGCACGAAGTTTTAATTCGCTCACAACTTTACTGTCTTTCAGGAAATTTTCTTCACTTACTTTCCATGCAACCGAAGCAGCCGGAAAATAGCCCCATCGGTTTCCCGGTCCGAATACACTGGAACCATCCGCTCTCATGGAAGCAGTAAAGATATATTTGTTGTTAAAAATATAGTTGGCTCTTGCAAAAAATGAAACCAGACGATCCGGTAAAACGTTTGTTTTCGGGATGTCCTGAACCTGTCCCGATGGAGGAGAAGCTGCCTGAATATTGGCAAATGCCTCTTGTGCGCTGATGGATTTCGGGAACCATTTGATGTTCATCGTTAAAGATTCTGCATCTGTTTTCACAGTTTCCTGTCCCGCCAGTAAATCCAGTTTATGATTTCCGAAAGTTTTTCTGAAATTTAATGTATTGGTATTTGTGATTCTTCTGGATTGCGCCTTGCTCATGAAAACAACAGGCTGATCGTTGTTTTGCCTTGCCAGCGTTGTAACCGGTCCGGAAAACTGATTCACCATTTCGTCTCTCTGTACATATCCGATTACACTTCTGAAAGTGAAATCTTTGTTGATTCTGTATTCGATGATCCCGTTTAAAAGAAGGTCGTTTCTTCCGTTGTCCTTTACTTCATTATTGGCTAAAAGAATAGGATTCACAAGATTGGTTTCGTTGGCAAATAAAGGATCGAATTCATCTACATTTACATTGGAACCACCTTCAAACGGCTGATATCTTACGGCATTTCTCAATCTGTTGGTACTCTGCGAACCGGTGGAAGAAGTTCCCGCTCCGTAGATCATCTGTCGGCTGTATCTGGCATTTAATGTGATGCTGATTGCTTTGGAAACATCATAATCATACTTAAAGTTTGCCATATTCCTTTTAAATCCGGAACCGATCATAATTCCGTCTTCCTGTACATTATTTAAGGATAATGAGAAAGAAGAATTGTCTGAGCCTCCCGTTACGGAAAGATTATGCGTAAAATTGAATGCTTCTCTTCCGAAAACTTCATCCTGCCAGTCTCTCTTTTTTACAGATTTGTATTTTTCCAGATCGGCAAAAGTTCCGTATCTTGTTTTAAAAGCATCAATATCGGTCTGTACACCGCCTTTATTATACACTTCATACTGATACAGGACGTACTGATAAGGATCCAGAACATCAATTGTATTCTGAATTTTTCTGACCCCTAAAAATCCGTTGTAATTAATTGATGTTTTTGCTCTCT
>NZ_JBBCQL010000053.1:0-22892 GCF_037149975.1 Chryseobacterium sp. VD8
TCAGATTTTTAATTTAAGCTATAGTGAAGGATATAATTCTCCTACTGCAAGTTCTTCATTCATAGGAGGATCTGCCAATATGGTTAATGATGATCTTCTTCCTGAAAAGGCAAAAATGTTTGATTTCAGCATACACGGATTGCTATTAGACACAAAATTAGATTATCAAATTTCTATTTTTAATATTAACTATACAAATAAACTTACTCAATTGTATAGTAATAATAATACTTATACATATTGGGCAAATTTGGGAAGTCAGAAAAATACAGGTCTTGAGGTAAGTATTGGATATCAATATAAAAATGACAATTCATTCATCAACAGAGTTGTACCGTTTGTAAATCTTTCTTATTATGATGCAAAGTATAAAAATTTTATAAATAATTTAACAGGGGGAGATTCTAAATATAATCAAATTCATAACGGAGAAAACTACAATCACAAAACGGTTACAGGCGTTCCAAGAAATAAATACGCAATTGGTCTGGATTTATATACAAAACCCGGCTTTTATCTCATAAACACATACAATTATTTAGGAAATGTCTACACAGATTTTGCCAATACCAATCTGGTAAAAGGATTTGGATTGCTTAATTCCAAACTGGGGTATAAAAAATCTTTCGGAAGATTCGATCTTGATGCTTATGTGATGGGAAATAATCTCACCAATCAGATTAATTATACATTTCTGTTCTTAGGAAACAGCATTAATGATTCAGATACAGGAAGTGGCTATCCGAAAGGAGTAGCAACGGATCTTAATCCGGGACCAAGCAAATCCTATTTCTTTTATGGTTTGAACCTTAAATACAGGCTGTAAATTAAAGAAAGCTGTTTCACAAAAGTGGAGCAGCTTTTTTTATAATATTCTTCAATAATTCTCTGCATTAATATGCTGATATTTTTTAAATTTGTTTTTTAGTAGGGATATAAAGATGATCAATAATCCGTTTATTATTAACAAGTTTGGCTTTTTAGGGAATGACTTTTTAAAAGAGCTGGATAAGCATGCTGTTGTTACTGAAATTAAAGCCAAAACCGAAATTGTAAGAGAAGGGCAGAAAAATAAATTTGTTCCCTTTCTTATTAAAGGATCTATACGAGTGTTCAGCCTGAATGACGGGCGTGAACTGATTTACTATTATATCCGTGCCAACGACAGCTGTCTGATGACATTTTCTTCAATTTTTACAGATTATACAAGCCGGATCTATGCCGTTACGGAAGAAGATTCTGAAGTCTTATTATTTCCTGTATCCGTTGTTCACAGATGGCTGATTAAGTTCCCTGAAATCAACAGGCTTTTCTACTCAGAATACGATAAAAGATTTATCGATTTAATGAATATGGTTAATGATGCGGTCTTTCACAGGTTGGATAAGAGAGTTTTAAATTATATAAAACAACAGATTTCAGCAACCGGAAACAATCCCATCAAACTTACCCACAGAGAAATTGCAAACAGTTTGGGAACTTCAAGAGAAGTGGTAAGCCGTGTCCTTAAAAAAATTGAAAATGAGGGAGAAATCATCCAGACAAAAGAAGGCATAAAAATATCTGTAAATGAAAATGTTAGTCGGGGCTAATACATTACATTTAATTAATTTAACATTTTGATTGATAAAAACAATTCAGTCGGTGACTTTTATCACACAATTGTAACTCGATAAGTCGATAAGTTTGTTATACTAATTTAAATATACTTGTATGACAAAAGCTCTCTTATTTTTGTCAATGTTCGCATCAGTTTTTTCCTTTGCACAGGAAGATCTGCTGAAAGATATTGATACCATTCAGACAAAAAACACCGATGTTTCCCAACCCGCTTTTAAAGCATTACAAATTGTTACAGGGCAATCTACCAAACTTCCTGCAAAGAACGAGTGGTATATTGTTGTAGCGCACCGTTTTGGTGATGTAAGCAAAGGCTTTAAAGAATTCTTCGGGCTGGATGATGCTTCTACAAAACTGGGTGCAATTTATGGTGTTACAGATAAAATTTCATTAAGTCTTTCCAGAGAAACCAACCTGAAAACTTTCGAAGGCGGAGTAAAGTACAAGCTAGTACAGCAGAATGAAAATTTTCCTGTAGACATTGTAGGGTATAATGTTTTGGCAGTAAATACAGATCTCAGCAAAGATAATTATCCGCATCTTCAGTTCGGAGACAGGCTTTCTTATCTTACACAGGCATTAATTTCCAGAAGATTCAGCGATAAATTTTCCCTTCAATTGTCGCCATCGTATGTTCATAAAAATCTATATGAGCCTACCATTGAAGACAAAAACCAGTTTCTTGCAGGTTTGGGAGGACGTTACAAAATCTCTAAAAGAGTTTCTATTAATGCAGAGTATTTTGTGAATTTCGACAATCACAGTTTTTATAAAAATCCACTTTCTTTAGGGATGGATATAGAAACCGGGGGACACGTGTTCCAGCTATTATTCACCAACTCCCAGCTTAATTCGGATATCGGTTATTTAACCAATGCTGCAGGAAAATGGGAAAAAGGGCAGATTTTCTTTGGGTTTAATCTTTATAGAGTATTTTAAAGTATGAAAAAGTTTATGTACATCATTTCATCAGCAGTTGTATTAACCGCTTGTGAAAGCAGAACGTATGAGGAAATCTCGGATAATACTCCGATTACCGGAGTTGTAACCTATAATAAAGATGTAAAACCCATTATTGATGCCAATTGTGTAAGCTGCCATTCTCCGGGACCTGAAGATCTTAGAACGTATTCTCAGGTGAAAGGCGATATAGATGGAATTATCGACAGGATAAGCCGCGCGAACGGCGATCCTTTAAAGATGCCTCAAGGCGGAAGCTTATCACCTGCACAGATTAATATCATTACAAAATGGAAAGCCGACGGGCTTCTTGAAAATTAAAGATCAATATGAAAAAGCTAATTTTAATTATATCAGCATTATTTTTTACTAATCTTGCGTTTGCACAGAAATATATGTCTAAAACCGGAAAAGTTTCTTTTGAAGCCTCGGTTCCTTTATTTGAAGATGTTTTTGCGCAGGACGACAATAATGTGGCAGTTATCAATGCCGATACCGGAGAGTTTGCGTCGGTTTCAGTGGTTAAAAATTACCATTTCAAAACAAAATTAATGGAAGAGCATTTCAATGAAAGCTATGCTGAAACTGCTAAATATCCAAAAGCAACCTTCACCGGAAAAATACTGAATTTTGATAAGTCTAAATTATCGGCATCTCCTCAGAAATATACAGTTCAGGGGAAATTGAATTTTCATGGAGTAGATAAAGCGTATAATTCCACTGCTGCTATTTATTCCAAAGACGGAAAAATTTATATGTCAGGCGGATTTATAGTAAAAACGGCAGATCATAAAGTAACCATCCCTAAAATGGTGTCTAAAAAAATTGCTGAAAGTGTAAATGTTCAATACAATTATGTTCTTACAAAACAATGAGAAAATTAATTTTATTGATGGGAATTTTCCTGAGCTTTACTTTTGTAACAGCTCAGGATAAGACTAAATCTATATTTGATCTTGCGAGAAGCGGTACAGTCGCTGAAGTTAAGGATATGATGAAGCAGAACCCTGATATTATTAATCAGACCAATGAAAGCGGTTTTTCTCCTTTAATTCTGGCTTGCTACAGAGGAAATGTTGAGGTTGCCAAATTTCTGATAGACAATGTGAAAGACGTGAACTATAAAAGTCAGGAAGGAACTGCATTATCAGGGCTTTCTGTGAAATATAACAAAGATCTCGTAACCTATCTCCTCAATAAGAAAGCAGATCCTAATATTGCAGATGCTACAGGATCTACCCCTTTATTTTGGGCGGTGAAATTTGGTAATAAAGAACTGATAGAATTGTTACTCAGATATAAAGCAGATAAAACCTTAAAAGATGCACAGGGAATGACTCCTTTTGAGTATGCTTTACAGACAAACAATAAAGAAATAATCAACCTACTTAAAAATTAAAAGATGAAAAAAATTCTACTTATTATTTCAATGGCCATTGCTAATCTGGCTTGGTCACAATTTACGACAAGTACAGTAAGTTTGGGATCTACAGGAATGACTGTGAAAATAGATACCGATGCTACAACAGCTACAATTACGTTAACAGGTTCCAGTACTACATGGTTAGCTATAGGTTTTGGAGGAACGTCTATGAGCGCGATTACAGATTATTTTATCTGGAATTCTACCACAAGCAGAGACTATACAGGTTTAAGCTGTCAGTGTCAGCCAACTGCTGACGCTTCTCAAAGCTGGACGGTAACATCCGATACTACTTCGGGAACTGTAAGAACTGTTGTTGCAACACGACCGTTAACATCATCAGGAGATTATACTTTTTTGAATAATACATCCTCAATTCCTATTATTTATGCCAAAGGTTCTTCAACTACTTTAAGCCAGCACTCATCTACCAACAGAGGTTCCACAACTCTAACGAGAACGGCTCTTCTGGCAACCAACGAAGCAGCAGCTCAAAGCAAAAAAGTAGTTCTTTACCCAAATCCTGCAAAAGAAACCGTTAATTTTAAAAACGCAGATAAAATAAAAAATATCGATGTTTTTGAATCTACAGGAAGAAAGGTGAAAACAATAAAAGCAGATGGAAAAGAAGTCAATATTTTCGATTTGAAATCCGGAAATTATTATCTGGAAATTGCGTTGAAAGATGGAACAACTTCTTTTGAAAAGTTAATTAAAGAATAAAACAGAGACCACTGAAAAGTGGTCTTTTTTATGAAAAATATAAAATGATAATTGTGGCAGAAACGATTAATATAATTCCTGCCAAAGTATTTTTTAATCCCTCAGATTTAGGATGGGAACGGTATTTCTCGTTCATTCTTTCAGAATCGCAGTGGTAAATAAATATCCAGCGAATAAAATTTCCTAAAAGATCCAGTAAAAATTCCAATATTTGATATTTTATCCAAATATAAAATATTCTTTATTTACACTCATTCTAAAAAATACTTTTAATCTTTTTTTAACCGGAGAATCTTTTCTTTCAGGATTCTAGATCCTAATTTTGCACAAAATATAAATCATGAAGAAAAGCCTTCAATTTTTACTGTTAATTTTTTCACTGACAGTTTTCGCCCAAAAAGAAAACACTGATATAGAAGAGGTTGTAATTGCTGATCGGTACAATACTGCTGAAGCCCAGACAAAACCTTATGTCATCATGATTTCTACCGATGGATTCCGGTATGATTATGCTAAAAAATACAATGCAGAAAATCTGTTGAAATATTCCAATGAAGGAGTTCAGGCAAAAGCAATGATTCCCAGTTATCCAAGTATTACTTTTCCCAATCACTGGACATTGATTACCGGATTGTATCCCTCTCATCACGGACTGATCGATAATTATTTCTACGATTATCAAAAGAAGGAAAGTTACGCCATGAGCGATAAAAAAAATGCCGAAGACGGAAACTGGTACGGCGGAACTCCGCTTTGGGGACTCGCTGAAAAACAGGGAATGCTTTCTGCTTCGTTAATGTGGGTAGGTTCTGCAAGTAATGCCGGAGGAAACAGACCAACCTATTATTACCATTATAACGAAAAATTCTCACCGCTGGAAAAAGTGGATAAAGTAATTGAATGGCTAAAATTGCCAATGGAAAAAAGGCCGCATTTCATTTCACTGTATTTTCCTGAGGTTGATGCAAGCGGACATCATTTCGGTCCGGATTCAAGAGAGACAGAAGATGCGGTTCATCTTGTGGATGAAGCTATTGGTGAACTGGCTAAAAAGGTTCATGATTTAGGATTACAAAATGTAAACTTTGTCTTTGTTTCGGATCACGGAATGATAAAAGTAGATGAAGGAAGCCCGTTGGAAATTCCCGCTATGCTTTTTAATAAGGAAAGATTTGATTTTTACAATTCACAGACTTTATTGAGGGTTTACGTTAAAAATCCTGATGAGGTTAAAAAGGTTTATAAAGAATTAAAAGCTAATAAAACAGAAGATTATGAAGTCTATCTGGATAAAAAGCTTCCCAAATATCTTCATTTTTCAACAAAAGATGATCGGTACAAAAGAATCGGGCAGATTTTATTAATTCCGAATGCTCCTAAAATATTTTTGGAAAAAGGTAAAAAATCATCAGTAGGAAAGCACGGCTACAATCCGCAGACAGTTCCTGAAATGAAAGCCACATTCTTTGCGTGGGGACCGGAATTCAAAAATAGTATGGTAATCGATGAATTTCAGAATATCAACGTTTATCCTTTGGTTGCAGAAATTTTAGGATTGAAAATCGATCAGCCGATTGATGGGAAATTGAAGGTTCTGAAGGGGATTTTAAAAGAAAAGTAATAAATTAAGGTTGAGGTAAAGGTTAAATTTAAATAATCTATTGATAAAAGTTTCGGCGAGCCTTTGGCTCGCCGAAACTGATTTGAATGTAATGATTAAATGACATAGGAAAATGGAGCGTTAAGAAAATTTAAATTTAGTCCGTTAAGAAATTCCCGCTGTTTGAAGTGCGAGACAAATATTAAATCAAAAGACAAATCTTTAATTCGCGCAAGTTTTGGAAATTTTAGGATTAAATTTTAATGTTTAGCGCAAGTTTCCGAGTCTTGAATTTTTGTTTCTTTGTTTCAGGACAAAAGAAAAAGTTATAAAATAACATTAAGCATTAAATTTATCCGCAAATTCCTTCGCAAACTCCTCCAGTTTAATTTCGCCATCAACAATAGAACCATGTTCAATAAAATCTTTTTGAACAATGCCTGTTCTGATTCCTCTTCCCATTTCCGTATACAATTCTGCCATTTCCTGCGGAACTCCTGCCTGAAGCATTCCGTGTAAAGAATCTTCATCTTTAAATTCTATCCAAGGAAGTTCCGGTTTTCCGATGGTATTTCCGAAAATATTTGCAAAATCTTTCGCTTTACGAACGTCGCTCACAATATATCTTATATTTTTACCTTCAGAACTTTTTACCAGTTCTTCAGTAGCAGCTTTTGCAATATCTTTTGGATGAACTAATGGAACTTCCGTGTGATCCGGATAATTTGCTCCAAGAATTCCTGCGTTTTTAATCAGAGGAATATCATTAAAGAAATTGATGTAGAAATATCCTGCTCTTAAAAAAGTGACTGACGTATTTTCCAGCTCATTGTAGAATTTCTCAATGGAATGAAGACCTTTTATCGGTCCGTTTTCCACAGGAGAATCTGCTCCGATGCTGCTTAGCATTACGATTCTTTTAACTCCGGTTTGTTGAACGGCTTCAGCGTAATTCTTTCCCGCATTTTTTGTGTTTTCAACAAGATTTTCAAATCCCATATTGGGCGGAGTCATCAGAAACGCGGCATCATTTCCTTTAAAAGTTTCAACTAAAAAGTTGAAGTCTGTAATAGAACCGATAGCGGCTTTAGCTCCCAGATTTTCAATTTCACTTTTTTTAGATTCGCTGCTGCTGATTACAGTAATATCATGTCCTTCTGCAATTAATTGCTGTGCAAGAGGCTTCGCTACATTTCCCAATGAACCGGTGATGATGATTTTCATAATTTTTATTTTTTTGTTGATAAATATTTTTTATTTCCTGATACAAAGGTATATTTGTACTTACTTTTATACAAGTACTTACCCTAAAGTATGTATTCATTATGACAGCCATAAAAGAAACATCCACCATTCAGCAGAATAAAAAATACGCACTCGATTCCTGTCCTGTAACGTATGTCATGGAAAAAATCGGAGGATTCTGGAAACCGATAATTTTATATCATCTTTCCAACGGAGACAAAAGATACAGCGAATTGAAACGTGCCATTCCTGCGGTAACCGAAAAGATGCTGATCCAGCATTTAAAACAACTTGAAAATGATGGACTGATCATCAGAACTGCTAAACCTATTGTTCCGCCACACGTAACCTACGAATTGAGTGAGGCAGGAAAAGGTTTAATTCCCGTTATCAGTTCCATGGCAGAATGGGCATTTAAACATATGGAAGGAAAATATGACCATTTAAGAAATGCAACATTCTAAAAATTTAACAATCAGAAAGCTTAATTTCCATAAACCATAAACCGCCAACAAATAAAGCCCTCCGAAGAGAGCCTTAGTTAACAATATACAAAGAATTAAATTACAAAGATTGCATATCAATCACGAAACGGTATTTTACGTCGCTTTTCAGCATTCTGTCATACGCTTCATTAATGTCCTGCATTTTGATTAATTCAATATCCGATACAATATTATGTTTTCCGCAGAAATCCAAAAGTTCCTGAGTTTCGGCAATTCCTCCAATTAAAGATCCTGCAACCGAACGGCGCTGGAAAATGAGCGGTCTTGTACTTGGAGCTTCATTTTCAAATTCACCTACAAATCCAACCATAACCAAAGTTCCGTTTAAAGCTACGGTCTGCATGTAAGGATTAATGTCGTGTTCATAAGGAACGGTATCAATAATCACATCAAATTTTCCTTTTACTACATCCATCTGATCCTGTTCTGTGGAAATCACCACATGATCTGCTCCCAGATTTTTAGCATCTTCCGTTTTTCCCGGAGTTCTGGAGAATAACGTTACTTCAGCACCTAAACCTTTTGCCAGTTTAATCGCCATGTGTCCCAAACCTCCCAAACCTACAACAGCAACTTTAGAATCACGACCTACATTCCAGTGTCTTAGCGGAGACCATGTTGTAATTCCTGCACAAAGAAGAGGAGCAACAGCCGCTAAATCTAAGTTTTCAGGAACACTTAATACGAAATGCTCATCTACAACTACTTTTTGAGAATATCCTCCGAAAGTATGACCTCCTAAATGTTTGTCAGCTCCGTTGTAAGTTCCTGTGAAACCATTTTGGCAATATTGTTCAAGATCATGTTTGCAGCTTTCGCAATCGCCGCATGAATCTACCATACAGCCAACCGCTGCAAGATCTCCAACCTTAAATTTAGAAACTTCACTTCCTACATTAGTCACCCTTCCCACAATTTCGTGTCCCGGAACTACAGGATACATCGATCCGCCCCAGTCGTTTCTTGCGGTGTGAAGATCGGAGTGACAAACGCCGCAGTATAGAATTTCAATTTCTACGTCTTTTGCGGTTACTTCTCTTCTGGTGATATGTAATTCCTGTAAATCGGCAGTTTTGGATTCTGCCCCGTAAGCTTTTACTGTGAATGTGCTCATTTTGTTTAGTATTAATTATTTTGATTAGTTTATTCTTTGATTCAGAATAGGGAATTCATTATTCTTAGCTGCAAAATTCGAACCTTTTAAAACAAATCATCTTATATAAATTACGGAAAGATGTACCAATTTTACAGACGGAATAAAATGTAGGGTTAAAAGTGGTAATTTTGAATAGCAATTAAAATTTACTTCATGGAAAATCGGGAGACTGAAATCTACAATACAGTTTCAGAATACAATAAAATTCTGAATCACGAGACGTTACATCCTTTGGTAAGTGTAATCGATTTTTCCAAATCTGATCCCATTTGTCAGCATGTAAGACAGTTCGGTTTTTACACGGTCTTTTTAAAAGATGTCATGTGCGGCGATATGCAGTACGGAAAACACAGCTACGATTATCAGGAAGGAACACTGGTGTTTATTGCTCCGGGACAGACGTACGGAATTTATAATGCAGGTACCTACATTCAGCCAGCCGGTTTTGCTCTCGTTTTTCATCCTGATTTATTAAAAGGAACCAACCTCGGAAAAAATATCAAAGACTATAATTTTTTCTCCTACGAGGTACATGAAGCACTGCATCTTTCAGAAAAAGAAAGAGAAATTATTCTCGAATGTTTTAAAAATATAAAGCATGAACTGGAACAGCCGATTGATAAACACAGTAAATCTTTAATTGTAAATAATATCGAACTGTTCCTTAATTATTGTATGCGGTTTTACGACCGTCAGTTTATCACCAGAGATCACATCAATCAGGGAGTTATCGGAAAATTTGAAACTCTTCTGAATGATTATCTGACCTCCGAAAAACCTAAAAATATAGGCTTTCCGATGGTAAATTATTTTGCGGAACAGCTTAATCTTTCCGCGAATTATTTTGGCGATCTCATTAAAAAAGAAATGGGAGTTTCCGCTCAGGAATTCATCCACAATAAACTGATTGATGTGGCAAAAGACCAGATTTTCGATTCTGCAAAGTCCATCAGTGAAATTTCTTATAATTTAGGCTTTAAATATCCGCAGCATTTTACCAGACTTTTTAAAAGTAAAGTCGGTGTTTCTCCGAGTGAATACAAAACGCTGAATTAGTTTAAAAAATAAATTTCTACGAGTACAACGAGCAAATCTGTTGGTTAAATTAGCACAAAAAAGAGATATTGAGCCGGAGTTAAATTAAGAAATCACTACCTTTAAAAAGCAGACCAATATTGTTTCATCATGACGGCACAACAAAATACAGGAATTCATAATTTTCATACTTCTATCGGTAAAATTGCTGCAATAAAAACAAACGGTGTGATCAAAGCGAAAAGCATCCGGTACGCGAGATCAGAAAGATATATAAAGCCCGTTCCTGTAGAAGAAATTCAGAATCACGAAATTCCGGATAAAACACCGGTTTGTCCTCAACACATCAGTCCGTTACTTGAAAGATTGATCCAGAAAACAAATATCGATCATTTTGAACCCGATGAATCTCCTCAGTTTTTAACAGTCACCCGTCCTGAAAATTTTGAAGAAAATGAAAAACTTCCGGTGGTAGTCTGGATTCACGGAGGTTCCTATGAAATCGGCTGTGGAGATCTTCCTACTTCCGATCCTTCGGTTTGGGTAAAAGAACATCATATTATAGTTGTTTCTGTAAGTTATCGTCTCGGACTTTTCGGGTTTTTGGGTGGAAACGAAGAAAGACCTGCCAATTTAGGCTTGTTCGATATCATGGAATCCCTGAAATGGATTCAGAAAAATATTCACAGTTTTGGCGGAAATCCGGAAAATGTTACTCTTTTCGGGCAGTCTTCGGGAGGCGATGCAATTGCACATCTGATGATTTCCGAAGGAATTGACGGTTTGTTTAAAAGAGCTATTATTCACAGCGCGCCGCTTGGTTTCAGGATAAAAAGAAGCAAAATGTCTTTAGAATTTTTCAGGAAGACCGATTTTCTGAAACATGAAAAAGATCCCCTGAAAATGGTGGATGAATACGTGAAATTTTTACCCTCATTCAGAAAATATGGTTTAAAAACGTCCATGCCTTTCTGTACGCAATATGGTTTTGCCCCTTTGTGCACGGAAGAAGAAAGTTTACCAGAATGGAAAGCGAATGCGAAAAAATATGATGTATTGATCGGTTCCAATCATGATGAAACTGCTTTTTATGTAAAAACGGCTCAGGAAGGACTTTACACTTATCTCCACGAAAAAATTCTCAACAAAATCGTTCGTAAAACAACAGAATCCATTTACGAAAAACCGGCAAAGATTTTTGCTGAAAATTATGCTTCAGGCGGTGGAAATATTTATCAGTTTAAAATTAATTCTGTTCTGAAAAACAATTACATCGGAGCTTCCCACTGTGCAGATCTTCCGTTGATTTTCGAAAATCAGGAAGCATGGAAATCGGCAGAACTTTTAAAAGATGTTCCGTGGAAATACATTCAGCAAAACGGAAAAAAACTTCGTGCATTGTGGGCGGAATTTGCAAGGACAGGAAAAATTTCCGATCATTCAGAACGACCGGAAATTCTTGAACTCCGAAAAGTTTAGTTTTATCTTTTAAACACAAATGGCACAAATATTTTCACGAATATTCACAAAGTAATTTTAGATAGATTCATTTAAAATTGTGCTATTTGCAAAAGTATTCATGTCATTTGTGAAAGCTATTGGTCATATCCGTATTCAGACTCATTCAGCAAGCCATACACTCACATTTCCTGCCGGAACCGGGAAATTTCCCCAACCGTTTTCATCAATGGTAATCTTATCCTCAAATCTTCCCAAAGCATCATAAAACGTTTGTCCGATATATCTTTCGCCCATTTCCATTTGTTTTTCGTACGCGTCTTTATTGCTTAAGACAACCGCACATCCGGAATGTTCCTCATCGCCTTCACGAACCCAGCCCAGACAGTTGGCATCCTCAAAATAATCTCTCTGTTCGCCGTAAGCATTGTTTTTTCTGGCTTTCAGAAGTTCTTCAATACCGTCCACTTTATTTAAGAATATTTCCTGATCGTTGCCTTCCTTATCTTTATCCACATAATGCGCTCCGTAGAGATCCGGATAAAATACACACGGATAACCGTCTTTTCTCAGCAGAATCAGTGCATACGCCAAAGGTTTGAACCATTCTTCAACAGGAGCTTCAAGATCCTGTAAAGGCTGTGTATCATGATTATCCACAAGACTTACCGAGTGAAGCGGATCTGCCTGAGTAAGACTTTCGTCAAAAATTCTCCGCAAATCGTAAGACGCTCCTTCATTGGAAGCGGTATGAAAACTATTCTGTAGCGAACTGTCGAAAAGACTCATGCATCCTTCGGTAACATCGATGTATTTCTGCAAGAGATTCAGATATCCGGGAGCCCAATATTCGCCGACCGCAAAAATATTTTTTCCGGTATTGGAACGAAGCAAAGTAAGCCATTCTTTATAAAAATCAAATGAAATATGCTTTAAGGCATCCAGTCGAACTCCGTCGAAATCGGTTTCATCAAAATACCATTTTGCCCAGTTGTTCAGTTCTTCGCGTACGAACGGATTTCTGTGTTCTACATCATTGTACATCAGGTAATCGTAATTTCCCTTCTCATCATCGATCATTTCTTCCCAGTCGGTTCCGTATTCATTTTTAATTTTAAAAATCTGCGAATCCATTCCTTCTGCATAATCTACACCGCTGAAGCAGGTGAAATTCCATTCAAATTCAGAATATTTTTTATTTCTTCCGGGAAAGGTGAATTTGGTATAAGACTGTATTTCTATTTCATCCGAGATTATTTTTTCTCTGTTTTCTTCGTCTACTTTTAATGCTTTAAAGGTTTCCAGTTCATCGCCTCCGCCTTTATGTCCAAGTACAATATCTACAATTACTTTAATATTGTTTTCTTTAAGCGCTTTTATTGCTTTAATATAATCTTCTTTTGTGCCGTATTTGGTGGGAATCGTTCCTTTCTGATCAAATTCTCCGAGGTCATAGAGATCGTAAGCGTCGTAGCCAATAGAATGACCTCCTGTTGCGCCTTTGTAAGCGGGCGGAAACCAGACTGAGGTAATGCCGAGTCCGGCTAAATATTTTGCGTTTTGTTCTGCTTCTTTCCACAGTTTGCTGTCTCCTTCTGTATACCAGTGGAAATACTGAATCATCGTTTCATTCATAAATTGTAAAATTTGGTTACTACAATTTAGTGAAAAAATCCGGATTATCAGTCTTCGAATTCTTTAAACGGAATTTTTAGTTGAACGGAAACCTGTTTTTTTTCTTCGGTATTGAGGTGGGAGAGAGATAATCCCAACAGTCTCACCGGTTTATCGAATGGTCTTAATTCCCAAAGTTTTTTTCCGGTTTTAAGATATTGTTCGGCAGAGGAAAAATATTCTTCTTTGGTGATGCTTCTTGTGTAGAGTGAGAAATCTTTGTATTTAATTTTTAAAGTTAAAGACCTTCCGAGAATATTATTTTTCTGTAATCGTGTGTGAAGCTCTTCACTCAGACTTTCCAGTTTTTCATTGACCTGCTGTTCATCAAAAAGATCTTCAAAAAAAGTTCTTTCTACCGCCACACTTTTCTGGATGCGGTGCGGTTTTACTTCCGAATGATGAATTCCGCGAACCACGTTGTAATAATAAGCTCCGGATTTTCCGAACAGCCTTGTTAAATCTTCAATGGATCTTTTCTTTAAATCTTTCCCTTTGTAAATACCTAAGCTGAACATTTTATTTGCCGTAACTTTTCCGACTCCATAAAATTTTTCTACCGGAAGTTCTTCCAGAAAACCTTCGATTTTGTCGGGATGAATGGTTTTTTGTCCGTTTGGTTTGTTGATGTCTGAAGCAACTTTGGCTAAAAATTTATTCACAGAAATTCCGGCGGAAGCAGTAAGTCCGGTTTCGTCAAAAATTTTCTGACGGATCTCTTTGGCGATCTGATTGGCAGATTCCATTCCTTTTTTATTTTCTGTAACGTCGAGGTAGGCTTCATCCAAAGAAAGAGGTTCCACCAGATCGGTGTATTCGTAAAAAATTTCACGGATCTTTTTAGAAATTTCTTTATAACGCGCAAAGCGCGGAGGAACAAAAATAAGGTGCGGACATTTTTCTTTTGCCGTTTTGCTGGGCATTGCAGAACGGACTCCGAATTTTCTGGCTTCGTAACTCGCTGCCGAAACCACACCACGATGTCCACCTCCGACAGCAATCGCTTTTCCTTTCAATGCAGGATTGTCATGCTGCTCCACAGAAGCATAGAATGCATCCATATCGACATGAATTATTTTGCGCATGGGAAAAGAAGAATCCATACCGCAAAGATATGGATTCCTGTATTTTTAATTATTTTCTTTTGTCCTGAATTTATTTAATCGCAAGGATAGACAAAGGTTTATAGAAATGAAATATTTTTAAGATAAAACAAAGCCGTTTCACTTATTTTCGAAATACAATTGAATAAATTTTGTCTTACTTTATTTAAGCGAAGCTTTGTATAACTTAAAATAATAGACAATATAAAATTATGATTGTCCGTAATTTGTCATAATTAGAAAACCTTTGAGTTCTTCGCTGAGTGAATAGTTTATGCTGAGCTTGTCGAAGCACCTTTGCGAACTTAAAAACAGTTGGTATATAAAAGAATCTTAGTGATCCTTTGCGTAAAAATTAAGCATTATGATCAATAACAGATAATCATATAAGAAATAAAGCTTTGTTTTACTTTGCGGTAAAAATAAGAATTACTTCAAAAGTTGATCAATTGTTGCCTGAATTTCAGGATCTTCAGGAGTAATGGCGTAATATTTTGCAATGGCAGATTTCTGATCGATTACCATATATCTCGGAATCCAGTTCAGATCAACATAATTATTGAAATCATTTTTCCAGCCGGAGGAAAACCAGTAGTTCTCTTTATCTTTCATTTCAAATTTTTCCAGACTTCTGTCAAAGCCTTCTTTGGAACGGTCTAACGATAGAAATACAAAATCTATGTTTTTATTTTTTTCTTCCAGTTCTCTGGCTTTCGGAAGTGCATTTAAACAGTCTCTGCACCATCCTGCCCAAAAATCAATAACCAGAACTTTACCTTTATGCTGATCGAGAATCTGCTGAATGGTAACCGTTTTTCCGTCTTCATCTTCCAGTTTCTGCGCCAAAGCTTCTTTGGAGAAACCCTTTTTCAGAACTTTCGGCGTCTGCTGAGAACAGCCTAATCCGAAAATTCCCATCATTAATAGTAACAACAGTTTTTTCATGTTCAAAAAAATTATGTATGCAAATCTAGACAATGCCGTGCAATCTGTACTGATTTTTTGATGACTTTATGAAAATTGATTGGATTGAATATTTCTATTGAATTTACAATTAAAAAATTCACAAATTTTATCGTTCTGAAAACATCGACAAATATTAAGTCTGTTTAAACTTTTATTTAACCGCAAAAGTCACAAAAGATCTATTAAATTTTTTATTTAAAGCTGAACATTATGAATGAAAAAGCTCACAATAGTTTTTAAAAATCTTTGATTTTTATTCTTTTGTCCCTTTTGCGGTTAATTCTGAAATTAGTTTAAACAAGTTTATTGTTAATAATCTTAGGTTTAGGAATAATTTTTCACCAAACCTTTTACCACTGCAATTACATTCGGCATGGCTGTATTGGCTGCATTCAGAACTTCTTCGTGAGAAACGGAGTGGGCAATATCGGGACCGCCCAAATCGGTCACGACAGAAATACCGAAAACATCCATTCCCATATGTTTAGCAACGATCACTTCGGGAACGGTACTCATTCCCACAAGATCTCCGCCAATGGCTTTAATCATTCCGTATTCTGCGGGAGTTTCGAAAGTGGGTCCCTGTAAAGCTACATACACACTTTGGTGGACGGTAATATTCTGTTCAGAAGCAGTATTTTGTGCAACGGAGATCATTTTTCTGCTGTACGGTTCGCTCATATCCACAAATCGGGGACCGAAGGAATCGATATTTCTGCCACGAAGCGGATGTTCAGGCATCATATTGATGTGATCCCGAATGATCGCGATATCGCCGATCTTATAGCTTGGATTAATTCCGCCTGAAGCATTGGAAAGAATGAGATTTTTAATTCCCAACAGATAAAAAACACGGATCGGAAAGACCACCGTTTCTATGGAATGCCCTTCGTAGTAATGAAAACGACCGCTCATCATCAGGACTTTTTTTCCTTCCAGAATTCCGTAGATCAGTTTTCCGCCGTGTCCTGCAACGGTAGTCTGCGGAAAGTTGGGGATTTCAGCATATTCTAAAGTATAAATGGCTTCCACTTCATCCTGCAGCTTGCCTAAGCCGGAGCCTAAAACAATGGCAAAATCAGGAGTTTCTTTAATGATGTTTTTAACGAAATCTGCGGTCTGTTTAATTTTTTCTAACATAATCTAAGATGATTTGATTGAATTCTTCCTTTTTATCAATAATTACATTGATCGGCCAGTAGTAAACAATATCTCTAAGATAGTCAAAACTTTTCAGACGAACATAGTCTTTTTCAGTGGTTAAGATCAATTTATACTCCCCTAATTTTTTATATTCCGCGACAATATTTTTGATGTCGGCTTCCGTGAAATTATGATGGTCTCTGAATTTTAAATGTTTTACCCTCTGCGAAAATTTCGCAAGGTGGGTGAGGAGTGGTTTCGGATTCGCGATTCCTGTAATTAAAAGAATGTCGTAATAATTCAGGTTGTTGTCGGGAAGCATTTTTTCTTTTCCGTATACATTTTCGTCGTATCCGATGGATGAAAAGAACACTTTCTGTGTACGATCCGGTCTTATTCTGGAAATGTAATACTGTTTGGTTTCCTCGGTAAGTTCATCGGGACATTTGCTCACCATGATGATATCCGCTCTTTTGGATCCGGCTCTGGATTCTCTTAAATCTCCCGCAGGTAAAAGATGATCCTTAAAATAAGGATCATTAAAATCGGTCATCATAATATTGAATCCTGCTTTTATCGCTCTGTGCTGCATTGCATCGTCCAGAACCAGAACATCAAGATCCATATCGCTGATTACTTTTTTGGCTCCCGGAACTCTTTCTTCGGAAACTGCGATTACAAAACGGTTTTTAAAGCGTTCAAACAACTGCATGGCTTCATCGCCTACTGTTTTGTAGTTGCTTTCATAATTCGTAACAGCATATCCTTTCGTAAGTCTTCCGTATCCTCTGGAAAGCACACCGGTTCTGTAATGTTTGGACAGGAAATGTGCAAGATACATCACCATCGGCGATTTTCCGCTTCCGCCCACAGAAAGGTTTCCGACACAGATTATCGGCGTTTTGAATTTCACAGATTTAAAGATTCCCAGATCATACATTGTGTTTCGGATACCCGTTACCATGTGATAACCGAGGGAAAAAGGATAGAGGTACCATCTTTTCATACGTTTGCAAAAATAGGAAATTTCACATGGATTTGGATGATTATGGTAGCTACTTTTCGATATTTATTTTAAAAAATCTGTTATTGATTATCATCAAATTAAAGTATTTTTGTAGAGTTATAATCTGCTGTGCATTTTAACTTGTCTTTCTGTAATAAGTGAAATGCCTTTGTTTATCTTTAAATATTTGGGAATTGTAGATAAATAAAAATCTTTGTAGTCCTTTGCGTCTAAGCTCTCGCAAGGTTAAACAAAGTTTTATTAAAACAAATCTTTTTTTAAGTTAAACAAAGCCACTTCGTTTATGGAAGAAATACAAACTGATATTGATTCAAATTAAGTTATATGTAGAAATAAACAACAGATATTTATTTTATTACCTTGAGATATTTTATAGAATTTTCCTACAACGGCAAGAATTATTTCGGTTACCAGATTCAGCCGAATGCTATTTCTGTGCAGGAAGAGCTGGAAAAAGCACTTTCCACGATTTTAAGAGAAGAGATTAAGACAACGGGAGCGGGAAGAACGGATACGGGCGTTCATGCGAAGAAGATTTTTGCTCATTTTGATACGGAGAAAGTTCTGGATCAGGAACTGGTGAGAAGACTGAACAGTTTTCTTCCGGCAGATATTTCCATTAAAAGGATTTTTCCTGTAAAAGATGATTTCCATGCGCGTTTTGATGCTACTTACCGAACGTACGAATACTATATTTCCCTTGAAAAAAATCCGTTCACGGAAGAATCGGCGTGGCAACACTGGAGAAAACCTTTAGATGTCGAAAAAATGAATGAAGCCTGTAAAATTTTATTTGAATATGAGGATTTTACGAGTTTTGCAAAATTACACACCGACAATAAAACCAATCTCTGCAAAATCTACAAAGCAGAATGGGAGCAGCATGGAAGCGAACTGAAATTTACCGTTTCTGCGAACCGCTTTCTGAGAAATATGGTGAGAGCTATTGTGGGAACAATGGTAGAAGTAGGTTCAGGAAAATTACAGTCTGAAGATGTAAGAAAAGTTATTGAAGACAAACACCGGAATTCTGCGGGAACTTCTGCACCGGCTCACGGATTGTATCTCGTGGATGTGGGGTATGATTTTGAGTAATATTTAAACACAAATTCCACAAATAATTCCACGAATATTCACTAATCAATTAAAAATTGCTTTAAATAGATTTGAGTCATTTGTGAAAAATATGGATGTAATTTGTGTTTAAATGAAAACAAAAAAACGAAAATCATGAACGAAATCGAAAGACTTGCCTTTGCATTACAACATTTCGCGGGACTTGAGGAGTATGATTTTCAGCCGTCATTGGTAGTTTGCCTCGTCGGACATTCACATTTGCTTCCCTGAATATGGGTTTGCGCTGTCGGAAGTTCATTTTTGCCTGCCCCAAAATTGGTTTGCCCTGTCGGACATTCACACTTGCTTTCCTGAATATGGGTTTGCCCCGTCGGAACTTCCGACGATAAGAACCTGTAAAATCTTGCCGCCGGAGATCTCCGATGATCTGTGTTTTTTGCTCTGATTATTTTTAAATTGAGCATTTTTATTGTTTTTCATCTATATCATAAATAACAGCTATCTGAATTTTTCATGGGTATTTCACAAACTTGTAAAGGCAGACAAATTTGAAAGTCTTATTTTTGCATAGAATTTTATATAATTCTTTTCTTCAATTCGTACAATGAAAAAACAAGATACCTGGGGAATTGTAAAGAGGTTGTTCTTTATCGGAATGAAGTTCCGTTCTTGGTTCATCCTTACTTTAGTGATTTCCATTTTTCTGGCAATAGTTTCTACTTACCGTCCTTATCTTACCATGGAAGTGGTGGATAATGATATTACCAAGCTGAAAGATAAAGCGCTGATGCTAAAGCATATTTATCTTTTGGTCGGTCTGGTTTTCACAGAAACCATTTTAAACTTTTTTCTGGTTTATTTCTCCAATTTCATTTCTCAGAATGTAATCAGAGACATAAGAGAGAGGCTGTATAATAAGCTGATTTATTTTAAAACATCTTTCTTCGATAAAACTCCGATCGGACAGTTGGTGACGAGAGCGGTAGGTGATGTGGAAACCATTGCAACGGTTTACACGGATGGTTTTTTAATGGTTTTCGGGGATGTGCTGAGAATTATTTTTGTACTGGTGATGATGTTCAGTACCAATGTTCATCTCAGTTATATTACACTGGCTATTTTACCTTTAATGGTGGTGATTACAAGATTCTTCCAGAAAAGGCTGAAAAAGGCATTCGGAGACGAAAGAAACTGGACTTCCAACCAGAATTCTTTCGTTCAGGAAAGACTTGCGGGAATGCCCATCATTCAGGTTTTCAACAGGCAGGAAGCGGAATTTAAGAAGTTTGATGATATCAATATTACTTTAAAGAGTGCTTTGCTGAGAACGGTTTTTATCTTCTCTCTGTTTTTTCCTGTGGTGGAATTAATTTCTTCTCTTTTCATCGGGTTTATCCTTTTTTACGGAGGTTATATTACAATCAGTGCGGGAGTTGTGATTGCATTTATTCAGTATATTTCGATGCTGATCCGTCCTTTGAGACAGATTGCCGACCGTTTCAACAACATTCAGCGAGGAATCGTAGGCGCAGAAAGAGTTTTAGGATTAATGGATGAAGACAATGCCATGCCGAACAACGGGAAAGTGGAAAAAGATCATTTTGACGGAAAAATTGAATTTAAAGATGTACATTTTGCGTATGACGAAAAGCAGGAAGTATTAAAAGGAATTGATTTTAAAGTAAATCCGGGTGAAACTGTTGCCATTGTAGGCGCAACCGGAGCCGGAAAATCTACGATCATCAGTTTAATTACAAGATTGTATGATATCAATTTCGGAAATATTTTAATTGATGATGTTGATCTGAAAGATTATGAGCTTTATAATTTAAGAAGCCACATCGGAGTTGTTCTGCAGGATGTTTTCCTGTTTCACGGAAGTATTTATGAAAATCTTTCGTTTGGGGATGAAAGCATTACACTGGATAAAATAAAGGCAGGAGCAAAAGAAATTGAAGTTGATGAATTTATCGAACAGCTTCCGGGAGGATATGATTATGTGGTAAGCGAAAGAGGTTCGTCCATTTCTCTTGGGCAGAGACAATTGCTGTCTTTCTTAAGAGCCTATCTGTCTGATCCGAAGATCCTGATTTTAGATGAAGCCACCTCTTCCATCGACCACGAAAGTGAAAAACTGATTCAGAGAGCCACGGAAAAAATTACGAAAAACAGAACATCAATCATTATTGCACACCGACTTTCTACCATTGAAAAAGCGGATAAAATTATCGTGATGGAACATGGAAAAATTGTTGAAGAAGGCAAACATCTCGAACTTCTGGACAAAAACGGATATTACTCCACCCTTTACAAAGCTCAGTTGAGGCATGAAGTGGAACTGGAAGAAGAAGAAACTAAGAAGTAATTTGTTGTAGATATAAGGAGGTTAAAATCGATTGGTTTTAACCTTTTTTTTATTTGATTTCGTATTCTTTCTGTAAAATTTTCAAAAATTCATCCTTGGAGATTCCTTTTTCGGATTTGAAATGGATATTCATCAGACCTTCATCCGTTGTAAATTTATCTTTTCCGTAAAGATGATCCAATAAACTTTGAAGTGAATATTGTCTGGTTTCAACGCTGTGTATTTTGTCATCAACAATTTTCGTTTCGGATAAAACAGGTTCGTTGTCATCTATAAAAGCTTTCTGCTCAATTCTTATATCGTAATCCTGTGTTTTTTCAGCAAAAGGAGACGTAAAAAGCAACATGATGCAAGGAATAGAAATTCCGAACAGAAGATTCCATAACGCATGATAAAGCATGCTGTAAAAAATATTCAGCCTTACGCGGATGTAGCTTAAAATAAGCCCTCCCGACAATTGAGAAGCCACAATGAAGGGTGACAATGCATAAAAACTCCACGAATCATTCACGTAATTGTCCAGATGTACCAATCCGAAGATGATTGAGGAAATGTATACGAGAAACGGAAAAATTCTGTTCCATTTTTCCCTGCTGATAAAGTGTGAAAAGAAGTTTTTGTAACGAAGAACATACCGGAAAATAAATTCTTCCGAAAGCGGAGCAAAAATTACCATTAAAAAGACCGCCTGAAGCCATGTTAAATTTTCAAAAGCATCGGATGGTTTTAGAGTGATGCATTTTTCCGCCAGATAGTTTAGAGGAAGTACGACAATCAAAAAGAAAACGATCTCAATAATCAGAAGATTGGAGATGAGCTGAAGTTTTCTTTTTGAAGAAAGTGCTGTCTGCACATCATCGGGCTTTTTCATGAACTGTAAAAAAGCGGAGATATCATGTTTAAATCTCAGAAAGTAATTCACGGATTGTTTTTAGGAATAAGTTTTAAGAACTATAAATTGGTTACGGTTTTATTTCTTTTTAAAGGTACAGAAAATAAAGTTTTGGACAGTGCTGAAAGGGGTAGTGTGATCTTCTGTGATACAATCTGTTTTTTCAAAGCTGTTTTCAAAAATAGAATTCATCGACTCTTCATCATATTGCGAGATTTCAAGTCCGCTGCATTTTTTCGGACCGTTTTTAGAAAAAGTTCCTACAATAAGGTTTTTCGAAACCGCTTTTTCTGCAATTCTTACATATTTTGAAATATCTTCCGAATGGGTAAGGAAATGAAAAGCTGCTCTGTCATGCCAAATATCATACGTTTCTTCAGGAGTAAAGGCGGTGATGTCTGCAACAATCCATTGTATTTTTTCTGCGTCTTTCCCTAACCTTCGTTTTGCTCTTTCCAAGGCTTTTTCAGAAATATCAAGAACGGTTATGTTTTCGTAGCCCTCTTCCAGAAGAAAATCTGCCAGATTGCTGTCTCCGCCGCCAATATCGATAATTTTTACACTTTTATCCGATCCTAAAGATCTGATGAGTTCCAGTGAGGTCTGCGGTTTTTTCTGCGTCCAGCTTACTTCTTCAGGGGTTTTTGTTTCATAGACATTTTCCCAGTGGCTTTTATTGGTCATTTCGAAATACTTTTAGAAATGCTAAATTAAAATTTTAACATCAAAGTTGTTTAAAGTAAAATGGTAGAAAACTCTATAGAGTTTTATCTGTGTAGACACCATATTCGAAAGGCGTTCTGCGTTCCGTAGGAACGCTATCTTTAGAAAATGTATCGTATTTAAGATATCAATCCTATGGATTGATTGACGGATTTATTCTTATTTCTACACAGATTCTGCTCCTAAAGGAGCAAAC
>NZ_JBBCQL010000054.1:0-22640 GCF_037149975.1 Chryseobacterium sp. VD8
AAGATGTTGCGGCAGACTGGGACGATACGAAAATCTTATCGGCAGAGCCGGGGGATTACATCATTACGGCAAGAAAAGCGAAAGGAACTGAAAACTGGTTCGTGGGCGGAATTACCGATGAAAACAAACGTGATTACACTGTAGATTTTTCTTTCTTAGATAAAGGGAAAAAATATGAAGCTGTGATTTATGAAGATGGAAAAGATGCGGATTACATCAACAATCCTCAGAGCTATAACATCTACAAAAAAGAAATCACAAGCAAATCTAAGATCAATTTTAAAATGGCACGAAGCGGAGGTTTTGCTATCTCTATCAAGCCTGTAAAATAATTGTGAATTAACCAAAAACCTTACAGATTTTCTGTAGGGTTTTTTAATACATATTCCTATGATAAAAAGAATTTTTACCCCTATTCAGATGCCATTTTGGTGGCAGGATCTGCTTTTTGCTATTCCGCGAATAGTTTGCGGATATTTACTGACGAGCGACTTCGGTGCTGCAAAATTCGGCTTGCCTTGGTCTCCCGCAGACAATAATTTGAAATTTTTTGAAGTGGCTTTCTGGTTTCCGAATGATGTCGCAGAATATGGTGGTATTTTTGCCATGTTTCCTGCATTTTTTGCTTGGATGGGAGCTTTTAGTGAAGCGGTAGGCGGAATTTTTTTATTGTTAGGATTGTTTACAAGAACTTTTGCAGTACTTGTTTTCATTACCATGTTTGTCGCTGTATTTTTTCAGCAGATGAATCAGGGAGTATGGAATATGCTGCCTGCAATGGGAATTATGTGGGTGAGCTTATTTTATATCATTTTAAGCTCCGGAAGATTTGGTTTAGATTACATAATTGCTAAAAAATTGACCCGATGAAAAAGATAGTATTTCTTATAATCTCTTGTTTCTTGATGTTCAGCTGTGTTCAGAAAGCGTATAAGCAGACTGTAATTTATACAGTCGAAATTCCCGATTCTGAAGGAGTTACGTCTGTAGGAGTCAGAGGAAAAGATAAACCGTTGAATTGGGATCAGGATACTGAGCTTAAAAAAATCAATGATAAAGGGGTTTATCAGGTAAAAGTCACTTATCTTACAGGGTATAAATTTACAGAGGTAAAATTTACCCGCAACGGAGAATATGAACTTCAGAATATGCCCAACCGTAGAATTGAGTTTAATAATTCGGGAATTACACAGTACAAAGCAGTTTTTAATCAGCCAAAATAAATACTGAAATCATTCATATTACATTAAAAAATATGCGTCATAAACTTTTTTATATAACAACGCTTTGCGCATCGTCTTTATTTTTTTCGCAGATTCAGAAAGTAGAACCTGCATTCTGGTGGAAAGGAATGAAAAACCCGGAACTTCAGATTCTGGTGTATGGAAAAGATATTGCCAAAAACGGAATTGAGCTTTCAGACGGAGTTCAGATCAAAGATATCCAGAAAGTTGAAAATCCGAACTATGTTTTTGTAACCGTTAACACCAATGAAATTAACGTTCCGAAATTTAACATCAATATAAAAAGCGGAAAGAAAAAGCTAGGTTCTTACACGTATGAACTGAGGCAGAGAAATCCAAATTCAGCAGACAGAGAATCCTATTCTTCCAAAGACGTGATGTATCTCATCATGCCTGATCGTTTTGCGAACGGTGACGAAAAAAACGACTCTAGTCCGAATTTAACCGAAAAAGCAAACCGAAATATTCCGAACGGTCGACATGGAGGAGATCTGCGTGGAGTCATCAACAATTTAGATTATATTCAGAACCTTGGAGCAACAGCAGTCTGGCTCACTCCGGTTAATGAGGACAACGAAAAAGTATATTCTTATCACGGATATGCACAGACAGATTTATACAAAATCGATCAGCGTTACGGAACCAACGAAGAATATAAAGAGCTTTCTCAGCAATTAAATCAAAGAAAAATGAAACTCGTGATGGATTATGTAACCAATCACTGGGGAATTTCACACTGGATGATTAAAGATCTGCCTACAAAAGACTGGATTCACTGGTTCAGCGATGGCGAAAATGGTTTTAAACGTTCCAACTATAAAACAACCACTCAGTTTGATACAAATGCTTCCGAGATAGATAAAAAATTAGCTTTGGATGGCTGGTTTGATACGACGATGCCCGACATTAATCAGAAAAATCCTTTGGTTCTAAAATATTTAACCCAGAATGCAATCTGGTGGATCGAATATGCAGAATTGGGAGGCTTTCGAGTAGATACCTATCCTTACAACGACAAAGAAGCGATGGCAAAATGGGCAAAAGCCATTACAGATGAATATCCGAACTTCAATATTGTAGGAGAAGCATGGTTATATTCCAGTGCGCATATTGCAGCGTGGCAAAAGGATTCTAAAATAGGAGAGGCGGCAAATTATAATTCAAACCTTCCTTCTGTAATGGATTTTACGTTGTATTCTGATCTTCCTAAAGCTTTGAAAGAAAAAGACGGATGGGATTCCGGAATGGTAAAATTATACAATGTGTTTACCAGCGATTTCCTGTACCCGAACATCAACAACCTTTTGGTGTTTTTTGAAAATCACGATACCGAAAGGTTCAACGAAGTTTTCAACGGAAATCCAGCAGATTATAAACTTGCCATGACCTTAATATCAACAGTTCGCGGAATTCCACAGTTGTATTACGGTTCTGAAGTGGGCATGCGCGGCGACAAGAATAAAGGCGGCGATGCAGATATCAGAAGAGATTTTCCGGGCGGCTGGAAATCAGATAAAATCAATGCTTTCAATCCTTCGTCTCAAAATCCTGAGCAAAAAGAATTTTACGATTTTACCCAGAAGTTGCTGAACTGGAGAAAAGGAAAAGAAGTTATTCATACTGGAAAAACCAAAAATTTCGTTCCACAGAACAATGTTTTTGTGTATTTTAGATACAACGAAAAAGAAAGCGTAATGGTCATTTTAAATAATAATGATGCGGAACAGACGATCGATGTGAAGCATTTCGCAGAATCTCTGAACGGTTTTTCAAAAGGGAAAGACATCATTTCCGGCAAAGAATTTTTGGTAAAAGACAATTTTAAAATCCCTGCAAAATCATCAATGGTTATTGAATTGAATTAAAACACGAATAGTACAAATGTTTTCACAAATTCACACTAAAATCATTAGTGTCATTCGTGAAAAAATTAGTGTCGCTTGTGTTTAAAATAAAGTTAAATATGAAAAAAACAACAATATTCTTTACATTCATCCTATTTGTATTGAGTTTTACATCCATTTCTGCTCAGTCAAAATTTGATAAAGAAAAAACAGAAATCGGAACCATGCTCGACGGATTTAATGTTGCGGCAGCAAAAGCAGATTTCAGCACTTACTTTAATTATTTTGCCGACGAATCTGTTTTTATCGGGACAGATGCTACAGAAGTCTGGGACAAAAAAGCTTTTATGGTTTGGGCAAAACCTTATTTCGATAAAAAGAAAACATGGAATTTTACTTCCCTGAAAAGAAATATTTACTTCAGCAAAGATGGAAAACTGGCTTGGTTTGATGAACTCTTGGATACACAGATGAAAATCTGCCGCGGTTCAGGAGTGGTGGAAAAAATCAACGGGCAGTGGAAAGTAAAACAGTATGTACTTTCTGTAACCGTTCCAAATGAAGTTGTAGACAAAGTTGTCGCTGAAAAAGCACCAATCGAAGAAATCTTAATCCAAAAACTGAAAAAATAATGGCAGAAATGATAAGAAAAGCAGATGCAGGAAAATTTGGAAAAGTAAAAAAGCCGAATTTATCCATGGCTCAGATCATCAATATGAGCATGGGATTTTTGGGAATCCAGATGGCTTTTGGTCTGCAAAACGGAAATGCCAGTAGAATTTTGGCCAATTTCGGAGCTGATGTTCATGAATTATCATGGTTCTGGCTCGTTGCACCGATAACAGGATTAATCGTTCAGCCCATCATCGGTCATATGGGAGACAATACATGGAGTCCGCTGGGAAGAAGAAAACCTTACTTTTTAATCGGAGCCGTTTTATGCGCCATAGGTTTGGTAATGCTTCCCAATGCGGCTTCGGCAACACAGATGATGGCTGCAAATGTTTTACTGATGGCGGTCATTTTCCTTGCCATGATGGATGCTTCCATTAATGTGGCAATGGAACCCTTCCGTGCTTTGGTGGGAGATATGCTGCCTAAACATCAGGCGACGATTGGCTTTTCGGTTCAGACGATTTTGATAGGAATCGGAGCCGTTATTGGTTCAGATTTACCCAACTGGCTTACCAAAATGGGAATTTCCAATGAAGCTCCGAAAGGTTTTGTTGCAGATAATGTCATCTATTCTTTTTATATCGGAGCAGCCGTACTTATTTTATCAATTTTATATACAATTATTACTACCAAAGAATATTCCCCGGAAGAATTCGCTTCCTTTGAAGGCGGAAAGGAAATCGTAGAAGAAAAATCCAGAATGTCAGATATTTTCAGAGATTTTGCCAATGTTCCGTCCCAGATGAAGAAACTGGGCGTGGTTCAGTTCTTCTCGTGGTTTGCCTTATTTACGATGTGGGTTTTTACAACCAGTGCTTTGGCAACCCATCATTTCGGGCTTTCCCCGGAAGATACCCATTCAGCGGAATTTAATAAAGCCGGAGATTTAACAGGAAGCCTGTTCGGAAGTTATAATTTCTACGCTATTTTCTTTGCTTTTGCGCTCACACCGATTGCCAAATTTATCGGTAAAAAACAGACTCACGCGCTGGCTTTGGCGAGCGGAGGTTTTGGACTGATTTCCATGTATTTTATTAAAGATATAAATTACCTGTGGATTTCCATGGTAGGATTAGGTTTTGCATGGGCAAGTATTTTGGCAATGCCTTATGCGATGCTTATTGACTCAATTCCACAAAAGAAAATGGGCGTTTACATGGGAATTTTCAATTTTTTTATTGTAATTCCTCAAATCATTAACGGAGTTTTTGGAGGACCAATTGTTAGCAGAATTTTCGGGAAAATGGCAATAGATTATATTGTAGTGGGCGGAATCTGTATGGTTTTAGGAGCTGTTCTCACTCTTATTTTTGTTAAATCTGAACATGATACTCCAAAAGAAATTGAAAAAGAAATTCAGCAGGTACATTTCTGATAAAAAAGAAAAAAACTACAGTTGATTTTCTAAAATTACCCAAGTTCGGAATAAAGATTATAAAATATAAAAACAATAGCTTAACTCATTCACGTTAAATTAAGAATAATCAAAATTTAAACACTTCTTATCCCGAATTCAGGTTAAAATATAACTCTAAATCTACCGGATCCGGTAGATTTTTTTATTGATGACGATAAAAAATCAGAAAAACTTTAAAAAATACGATCCCGATACACAGTCTTTAGGCAAATTTTAGACATCGTATTTTTATCTGACGTTAAAATTTGAAATTCAGCAGGTTATGGAATATTTTTCTTTTGATGAATATCGTAAAATAGACTGTTTTTTATAGATTTTTGATAATTTTTGGGCGGAATTTTTATGAAAAAGTAATTGCGTATCAAAATTAGTTTATACATTTGTATCGTTAAATACAAGCAAATGAGTAACTCAATTATTATTCTTGTCATTTTTGTCATTATCGGATTTTCGGTGATGGGCAATGGCTTGTGATAATTTTTGAAATTGAAATAATACAGACCATTCTCATCACGAGAATGGTTTTTTGTTTAAAGACCAACACCAAAATTAAAATTAAAACAATATAGAATGTATTACAATGACGACAGTGTTCTCTTCTTTGATGGAGAATATGTGAAAGCAAAAGAAGCAAAGACCGATTTGTACGGTCAATCATTACACTACGGATATGCGGTTTTTGAAGGTATTAAATCCTACAGAACAGCCAATGGAACCAAAATTTTTAAAGCAGAAGAACATTACGACAGACTGAGAAAATCAGCAGAAGCGATGCATATGCCTTTCCATTATTCTACTGAGGAAATGATAGAGACTACTTATAAATTGTTGGAAATTAATAATCTGAGTAACGCTTACATCCGCCCTTTAGTTATCTGTTCTCCTAATATGTCCCTTTCAAAAGGACAGAAAAGCTATCTTGTCATTGAAGTATGGAACTGGGATAATGGTTATCTGGCGAACAAACTGAGAATTATGACCTCTTCTTTTCAGCGTCCTAATCCGAAAGCTTTTAAAATAGAGGCTAAAGTGAGCGGACATTACGTAAATTCTATTCTGGCAAGTCAGGAAGCGAAAGATAAAGGATTTGATGAAGCACTTGTTCTGGACGAAAATGGAAATGTAGCAGAAAGTTCCGGCGCAAATGTATTCTATGAAAAAGACGGAAAACTATATACTCCTCAAAAAGGAAACATCTTGCCCGGTATTACCAGAGCTACAGTTTTTGAAATATGTAATCAGTTAGGGATTCCGTACGAAGAAAAATTATTTACACCGCAGGAAATGCAGGGCGCAGATGCCGCATTTTTCTGTGGAACAGCAGCAGAAATTGTCGCTGTGGAATCTTTGAATGATATTCCTTTCAGAATGAATTGGGAAGACAGTTTATCAGCTAAAATTCAGCAGGCTTACCGTCATTTGGTCGTAGAAGAAAATTATTCATACCTGAAATCAAACCTGCAAAATGTGTAATACAGAACTGAACAAATATTCCAAAACGCTTACAAAAGACCCGACGCAGCCGGCAACTCAGGCAATGTTTTACGGTATTGGTTTTCAGAAAGAAGACTTCGACAAAGCACAGATCGGAATTGCAAGCATGGGTTATGATGGCAATACCTGCAATATGCATCTCAACAGCCTCGCTGAAATCGTGAAAAAAGGAGTAAAAGAACAGAATTTGGTGGGTTTAATGTTTCATACTATAGGAATAAGTGATGGGATGACCAACGGTACAGATGGAATGCGCTATTCCCTTGTAAGCCGGGACATTATTGCAGATTCCATAGAAGCTGTATGCGCAGGACAATATTACGACGGGCTCATCACCGTTCCCGGATGCGACAAAAATATGCCTGGCTCCCTCATCGCAATGGCAAGACTGAATCGGCCTTCCATTATGGTATATGGCGGAAGTATTGCTCCCGGACATTATAAAGGTCAGGATCTGAACATCGTTTCAGCTTTTGAAGCGCTGGGAAATAAAATTGCCGGAAAAATTTCAGAAGAAGACTTTCAGGGAGTCATTCAAAATTCCTGTCCGAGTGCAGGAGCCTGTGGCGGAATGTACACCGCAAATACCATGGCTTCTGCTATTGAAGCTCTGGGAATGAGTCTTCCGTATTCCTCTTCGTATCCGGCGCTCAGTCGCGAGAAAAAAGAAGAATGCCAATTTGCGGGACATTACATCAGAATTCTTTTGGAAAAAGACATCAAACCTTCCGATATCATGACCCCAAAAGCTTTTGAAAATGCTTTGAGACTGATTATGATTTTAGGCGGAAGTACCAATGCTGTACTGCATTTTATTGCCATTGCAAAATCTATAGGATATGATCTGACTTTGGATGATTTTCAGCGGATCAGTGATGAAACACCGTTTTTGGCAGACCTCAAACCCAGCGGAAAATATCTGATGGAAGACCTTCACAAGGTAGGGGGAGTGCCTGCTGTGATGAAATACCTTTTGGATCTGGGATTGCTACACGGCGACTGCCTTACAGTAACAGGCAAAACCATTGCAGAAAATCTCGAACATGTAACTTCCATTATTGAGCGAGAGCAGGATATTATTCACGATATCAGAAATCCTATCAAAGAAACAGGACATATCAGAATATTATATGGAAATCTTGCCGAAAAAGGTTCCGTAGCCAAAATCACAGGTAAAGAAGGAAACTATTTCAGGGGAACAGCTATTGTATTTGATGGCGAAAAAGAATTCATCAAAGGAATTGAAGACAAAAAAATCAAAGAAGGAAACGTTGTCGTTATCAAAAACGAAGGTCCGAAAGGCGCTCCCGGAATGCCCGAAATGCTGAAGCCAACTTCCGCTTTAATGGGTTCCGGCTTAGGAAAAAATGTAGCACTGATAACAGACGGAAGATTCTCCGGAGGAACACACGGCTTTGTTGTAGGACACATCACACCGGAAGCATTTGAAGGAGGACTGATCGGTCTTATACATGACGGAGACCTCATCGAGCTCGATGCAGAAAAAAACACCATCAATGCATTGCTGTCAGATGAAGAAATTGCAAAAAGAAAAGCCGGTTTTTATCAGCCTGAATACAAAGTGAAAAGCGGAGTTCTTTATAAATATGCCAAATCTGTGGCAGATGCATCGCAGGGCTGCGTAACCGACCTGTAATCACAATTAAAATTGAAACATTATGAATACACTTGAAATAAATGAACAGAAAGATACCCGAAGTGCGGAAGCCATCGAAATATCAGGTTCCAAAGCAGTTTTAGAAGCCTTATTGCAGGAAAATGTAGACACTGTTTTCGGATATCCCGGAGGAGCAATTATGCCTATTTATGATGCTTTATACGATTATTCCGAAAAACTGAAACACATTCTCGTTCGTCACGAACAGGGCGCAATTCATGCGGCGCAGGGATTTGCAAGAGTATCAGGAAAAACAGGCGTTGTCTTTGCAACAAGTGGTCCCGGAGCCACCAATCTGGTGACAGGACTTGCAGATGCCATGATCGACAGTAATCCGCTTGTTTGCATTACAGGGCAGGTTTATGCTTCCTTGTTGGGAACAGATGCATTTCAGGAAACCGATGTTATCAATATCACCACACCGGTTACCAAATGGAATTATCAGGTTACCGATGCCACAGAAATTCCTGAAGCCATTGCCAAAGCATTTTACATTGCAAATACAGGTCGTCCCGGTCCTGTTTTAATTGATATTACCAAAAATGCACAACTTCAGTTATTCGATTATTTAGGCTATAAAAAATGTACTCACATCCGAAGTTATCGTCCCGAACCTGAGATCAGAAAAGAATATATTGAAAAAGCAGCACAGCTCATTAATCAGGCCAAAAAGCCATTTGTTCTTTTCGGACAGGGAGTGATTCTGGGGAAAGCAGAAGAAGAATTAAAATCTTTTATTGAAAAAATTAATCTTCCGGCAGCAGCTACCGTAATGGGACTGAGCGCGTTGCCTACCCATCATAAATTGCACGTAGGAATGTTGGGAATGCATGGAAATTACGCTCCCAACGTAATGACGAATGAATGCGATGTATTGATCGCTGTAGGAATGCGTTTTGATGACCGCGTTACCGGACGTCTCGATAAATATGCAAAACAGGCAAAAGTAATTCACCTTGATATTGATCCCGCAGAAATTGATAAAAATGTAAAAACAACAGTTCCTGTTTGGGGTGACTGTAAAAAAACACTCCCTTTATTGACGGCACTTCTCAAAGAAAACGACCATTCAGAATGGGTAGAGAAATTCCGCGAACTGGAAAAAGAAGAAATAAAAGAAGTCATACATAATGAACTTAATCCCACCACAGATGCCATGACGATGGGAGAAGTCATCAGAGTATTAAACGAGCTTACCAATGGAGAAGCCATTATCACAACAGATGTTGGTCAGCATCAGATGGTTGCTTGTCGATACGCCCGGTATAACCATTCAAAATCCAGTGTCACTTCCGGAGGATTGGGAACAATGGGATTTGGTTTGCCTGCTGCTATCGGAGCATGGTATGGAGCCCCCGGAAAAACAGTCGTGGCAATCATCGGTGATGGCGGATTTCAGATGACACTTCAGGAGTTGGGAACCATTATGCAGTTTGGGGCAAAAGTCAAAATTCTCATCCTCAATAACGAATTTTTGGGAATGGTGAGACAATGGCAGCAATTATTCCACGACAGACGTTACTCCTTCGTAAATATCACAAGCCCTGATTTTGTGGCAGTTGCCAAAGGATATTACATTGAAGGTGAAAAGATATCCGAAAGAAAAGATTTAAAAGCTGCCCTCGAAAAAATGCTCAGTCATGATGGGGCATACCTTCTGGAAGTGATGGTAGGAAAAGAAAACAATGTATTTCCGATGGTAGCTCAGGGAACCTCCGTTTCGGAGATCAGACTAAAATAAAAAAAAGAAAATGGAAAAACAGGAATTTACCATCACATTATACACCGAAAATTCAGTGGGCTTAATCGGCAGAATATCGGGAATCTTCTCACGGAGAAAAATCAATATCGAGAGTCTGAATACCTCACCTTCAGAAGTAGAAGGCATTCACAGATTCACCATCGTTATCCAGGAGAACGAAGAAGTAGTGAGAAAACTTTGCCGGCAATTGGAAAAACAGATCGATGTAATGAAAGCCTATTACAATACAGACGATGAAATTGTATGGCAGGAACAGGCACTTTACAAAGTACCCGCAGATGTGGTTACCGAAAAAGTATATGTAGAGCGGCTGCTTCGGCAGTATGGCGCATCAACCGTAGTCATCCGTCAGGATTACATCGTGTTTGAAACAGCCGGACATCGTGAAGAAATAGACAGATTAACCGAAGAACTTAACAAATACGGTCTCATAGAATTTGTTCGCGGTGCCAGAATCGCCATCATTAAAAACAGTGCGGGAATCCACCAAAAAGTACTTCAGTTTGAAAACCGAGAACCCTCTCCGCATATTGTAGAGAACGAATACCTCGATAAGCGGGATGATGTTTTTACCATGTAAACACATTAACCTAAATATTCAAACCCTAAATTGAAATTGAATACAATGTTTTATTATTTCAAAAAATATTCAAAACAAAACCTAAAATAAAAATATTAATCCTGAAAAGTAGTTACAGTAAACATTTTACTTAATACTTTTTACATTTTACCCAAAAATATGGCAAATTACTTCAATACCTTATCACTAAGAGAAAAATTGCATCAGCTCGGACAGGCAGAATTTATGGACAGTACAGAATTTTCCGATGGTGTAGCAGCTTTAAAAGGAAAAAAAATAGTAATAGTCGGATGTGGCGCTCAGGGACTTAATCAGGGGCTTAACTTAAGAGACAGCGGACTAGATGTTTCCTATGCCCTCAGAAAAGAAGCCATCGACGAAAAAAGAGACTCATGGAAAAATGCCACAGAAAACGGATTTCATGTAGGAACATATCAGGAACTCATTCCTACGGCAGATTTAGTCATCAATTTAACCCCCGATAAACAGCATACTTCCGTCATCAACACTGTACAGCCACTCATGAAAGAAGGCTCTACATTGTCCTATTCCCACGGATTCAACATCGTGGAAGAAGGGATGCAGATCCGTAAAGACCTCACCGTAATCATGGTTGCCCCGAAATGTCCCGGTTCCGAAGTCCGTGCAGAATACCTTCGAGGTTTTGGAGTACCCACACTTATTGCCGTACATCCCGAAAATGATCCTCAGGGAAAAGGATGGGCAGAAGCAAAAGCCTATTGTGTGGCAACTGGCGGACATAAAGCAGGCGTATTAAAATCATCCTTTGTAGCAGAAGTAAAATCAGATCTAATGGGAGAACAGACGATTTTATGCGGACTTTTACAAACCGGCTCCATTCTTTCCTTTGACAAAATGGTAGAAAAAGGTATTGATGCAGGTTATGCTTCCAAGCTCGTTCAGTACGGTGTTGAGGTGATCACAGAAGCACTGAAACACGGCGGTGTGAGCGGAATGCTGGACCGACTTTCCAATCCTGCAAAAATCAAAGCATTTGAGCTTTCCGAAGAATTGAAACACATCATGCGACCGCTTTTCCGGAAACATCAGGATGATATCATCTCCGGAGAATTCTCCAAAACCATGATGCAGGACTGGGAAAACGGAGATGCCAACCTTTTGAAATGGCGTGCGGAAACCGGCGAAACAGCCTTTGAAAAAACTCCGGCGGGAGACGTAAAAATCTCCGAACAGGAATATTTCGATCATTATCTCCTCATGTCCGCATTCATAAGAGCAGGCGTAGAACTCGCTTTCGAAACCATGGTGGAAGCAGGAATAAAACCGGAATCTGCCTATTACGAATCCCTGCACGAAGCTCCCCTCATTGCCAATACCATCGCAAGAAAAAAACTATTCGAGATGAACCGCGTGATTTCCGATACCGCAGAATATGGCTGTTACCTTTTCGATCAGGCTTGCAAACCCCTTCTGACAGACTTCATGAAAAAAGTAGACACAGACCTCGCAGGAAAAAACTTCAACGAAGGAAAAGACGCGTCCGTAGACAATGCGCAATTGGTTCACGTTAACGACACCCTCAGAAACCATCCGGTAGAAATGGTCGGCAGAAAACTTCGTCAGGCAATGACGGCAATGAAATCCATAAAAACCGTATAAAAATTTTTGGGCAGCTATTTCCGCCCTCCGTTCCCGCTTTTTTCTTTTCTCGAAAAAGAAAAAGAGCTCCACTCAGGTCGGGCTGCGAGACATTCCCGCATCAGGAAATAAAGACCATAAAAAATCGGTAAAATAAATGAAGATGAATAAAACACTCACACTTCCCACACTCGGATCCGTCATACAGGCAAGAAAAAGCATCGAAAGCATTGTAAATTACACCCCTTTGCAATACAACGCCCGTTTGTCTGAAAAATTTGATGCGCATATTTACCTTAAAAGAGAAGACTTACAGCCCGTAAGATCCTACAAATTAAGAGGCGCTTATCATAAAATAAAAACCCTTTTCAGCGAAGGCAGAACTTCAGAAGGAATAGTTTGTGCGAGTGCAGGAAATCACGCTCAGGGAGTTGCTTTTTCATGCAAGCAGCTTCAGATTAAGGGAACCATTTTCATGCCCGTAACCACACCAAAACAAAAGCTGGAGCAGGTAGAAATGTTTGGCGGTCATTTTGTAGACATTAAACTCTTCGGAGACACCTTTGATGCATCCAAAAAAGCCGCTTTGGATTATGCAAAAACCTCCGGCGCTGCCTTTGTTCATCCTTTTGATGACGTTCAGATCATTGAAGGACAGGCAACAGTCGCACTCGAAATTTTAGAACAGAAAAAAGAAGCAACAGACTTTGTTTTTATTCCCATTGGCGGAGGAGGACTCGCCTCCGGAATTTCCACCGTATTTAAACAACTTTCCGCAGAAACCCAACTCATAGGCGTAGAACCGAAAGGAGCGCCCTCCATGAAAACATCCATAGAAAACAAAATCAATACCGAGCTTACTGAAATAGACAGCTTTGTAGACGGAGCAGCCGTAAAAAAAGTAGGAGATTTAACATTTGAAATTTGCAGAAATACACTTTCCGGATGCATTTCCGTAGATGAGGGAAAAATTTGTGAAACCATTCTTCAGCTTTACAATAAAGACGCTATCGTACTGGAACCGGCAGGAGCATTATCAATCTCTGCACTCGAGCAGTATAAAACGCAGATCAGAGGAAAAAGTGTGGTGTGCATCGTCAGCGGAAGCAATAACGATATTACCAGAATGGAGGAAATCAAAGAACGCGCTTTGCTCTACAATGGTCTTAAGCACTACTTTATGGTGAAATTTCCGCAGCGTCCCGGTGCTCTTAAAGATTTTGTCCTCAATGTATTGGGAACAAACGACGATATCACCCATTTTGAATACACCAAGAAAAACTCCAGAGAAACAGCTTTGGCAATCGTCGGAATCGAGCTTTCAGATCCATCAGACTTCGAAGGACTCAGACAGAGAATGCAGAATCTGGATTATTTTGAGTCCTATCTCAATGAAAACCCTGATGTTCTCAATATGCTTGTGTAATATCAAAAACAAACAATAAATCCGCTGAAAAAGCGGATTTTGTCGTTCTTATCTTACATCAACAGTTTAGCCGTTTATCTCCTGTACATTTGTATCATAAAATAAAAACATTATGAAAACAGTATATCATAAAGCAGACACAAGAGGTCACGCCAATCACGGATGGTTAAACTCTTACCACACCTTCAGTTTTGCCAATTACCAGAATCCTGAAAGAACACACTTCGGAGTATTAAGAGTATTGAACGACGATACCGTTACGCAGGGAATGGGTTTCGGAACACATCCTCACAGAGACATGGAAATTATTTCCATTCCGTTGGAAGGAGATCTTGAGCATAAAGACTCTATGGGAACTACAGCAGTCATTAAAAAAGGAGAAATTCAGGTAATGAGTGCCGGAACCGGAGTCATGCACAGCGAATACAACAAAAATAAAGATCAGGCAGTAAAATTCTTACAGATCTGGGTATTTCCGAGAGAAGTAGGAGTAGAACCAAGATACGATCAGCAAAGCATTAAAGAAGGCGAAAAAATAAACGGCTTCCAGCAGATCTTATCTCCCGACAAAAACGACGACGGCGTTTGGATTCATCAGGATGCATGGTTCAATCTTGCCAATTTTACCAAAGGAAACGGCAAAAACTACATGTTGAATAAAAAAGGAAACGGAGTCTATGCATTTGTACTAAAAGGAAGCGCAAAAATCGGAGACCGTATTTTAAATGAGAGAGACGGATTAGGAATCTGGGATACTCAAAGTTTCAACATTGATGCCGTAGAAGACACAGAAATATTATTAATGGAAGTTCCGATGGAATTACCGTCATATCTCAAATAAACCTTAATTTTGCACCACAAAAATTCCCCGCCTTTGGAGGGGTGGCAAAAATTCAGAATGAATTTTTGACGGGGTGGTTAAAAAAAATAACATACATTAAAAATAGAAAATAGAACAATGAAAGTTTTAGCAATAGCAGGAAGCAATTCCGATACATCAATCAATAAAATGCTGGTTACTTACGCAGCTTCATTAATTCCAAACGCAGAAGTAGAAATCGTAGACATGAACGCATTTGAAATGCCGATCTACAAACACCAGCGTGAAGTGGAAAGCGGAGTTCCGCAGGAAGCAAAAGACTTTGCCTCAAAAATCGACGGAGCAGATGTTTTACTGGTTTCTTTGGCAGAACATAACGGAACTTACTCTTCAGCATTCAAAAATGTATTCGACTGGACATCAAGAATCAAAGACAGAGCAGTCTGGAACGAGAAACCAATGCTGTTAATGGCAACAGCTCCGGGAGCAAGAGGCGGTTTAGGCGTTTTGGAAGCTTCAGGAAAACGTTTCCCTCTTCACGGCGGAAATATTGTAGACACCTTCACACTGCCTTTCTTTAATGATAATTTTGATAAAGCAGCTCAGAAAATTTCTAACGAAGAGAAAGACAGTGAATTAAAAGAAAAAATTCAGAAAATTTCTGCTCTGGAATCTATTCTTGAAAAATAGATTTGAAAATTAATATAAAATTAATATCTTTGCAAAAAGGAAAAAAGATGAAAATTCAGACCACTTTTAAAGAATGTTTCTCCAAGAAAGGGAATATTGTGGACTCTGAAATTCTGAGATAAAACAACGGCCGATAATCTACCAAGATTGTCGGCTTTTTTGTTTTCTGAATTTGAATAAAAAGTAAAAATAAAATGTATCAATTTATCAGTGCATCAATTTTCAGTTAAAATACATTGTTAAACGGATGCATTGCTAGACTACCAGAAAATATTATGAGCAACACGTACAAATCAGCAGGAGTAGACAAAGAAGAAGGATACAAAACCGTTGACAAGATCAAGAAAGCGGTCGGCGAAACACATAATTCCAATGTGTTGAACCATTTGGGAAGTTTTGGGGCATTCTATGAGATCGGAGGATACAAAAATCCGGTTTTGGTTTCCGGAACAGACGGAGTGGGAACAAAGCTGAAAGTAGCTTTAGACTCAAAAAAATACGATTCTATCGGGGTAGACTGCTTCGCAATGTGTGCCAATGATATTCTTTGTCACGGGGCAAAACCATTATTTTTCCTAGATTATCTGGCTTGTGGAAAATTAGACTCCGAGATTGCCGCTGAAATCGTTTTAGGAATGGTAGAAGCCTGTAAAGACAATAACTGTGCATTAATTGGCGGGGAAACTGCTGAAATGCCGGGAATGTATCAGCCGGGAGATTACGATGTTGCAGGATTCTGCGTAGGAATCGTTGAAAAAGACCAGATTATTGATGGTTCAAAGATCAAAACAGGAGACAAAATTATTGCGTTGCCAAGTTCAGGATTCCATTCCAACGGATTCTCTTTGGTGAGAAAAGTATTCCCTGATTTTAACGAAGAATTTGAAGGGAAACCTTTGTACGAAACGCTTTTGGTTCCAACAAGACTATATTACAAAGATATTCATAAAATTCTTGAAGAAGTAGCAGTTTCAGGGATCGCTCACATTACAGGAGGTGGTTTGTACGAAAACATTCCAAGAATTATTGGTGACGGACTTTGCGCTTCAATCGATGCTTCAAGAATCCAGATTCCAAGCATTATGTTAGAACTGGAAAAAAGAGGAGGAGTTGCACGCGAAGAAATGTTCGGAACATTCAACATGGGAGTAGGAATGATCGTTGTAGTGGATGCACAACATGCAGAAAAAGTATTGCACCTTTTAGACGATGCTTACGAAATCGGAGAAATTACAGAAGGAAGCGAAAAAATCAACTTGAAAATTACCAATTAGACAATGTATTCCATTTTCAAATTAACTAATTTTCAAATTGACTCATTATGAAGAACCTTGTCATACTCGTTTCAGGTTCAGGAACTAATCTTCAGAGAATCATCGATACCATTGATAATGGAGAAATCCGGAATGCAAAAGTATCTTTAGTGATTGCCGACAGAGAATGTTACGGACTGGAAAGAGCGAAAAATCATAACATAGAAAATATTCTGATTCCAAGAGGAAAAAACTTCAGTAAAGAACTGGCTGAAAAAATTCCTCAAAATACAGACTTAATCGTTTTAGCAGGATTTTTATCCATTCTGAAACCTGAATTCTGTGAAAAATGGAAAGGAAAAATAATCAATATTCATCCGGCTTTGCTTCCGAAATTCGGAGGAAAAGGAATGTGGGGACATCATGTTCACAATGCCGTAATAGAAGCAAAAGAAAAAGAAAGCGGAGCAACCGTACACTTCGTAACGTCAGGAATCGATGAAGGTGAAGCCATCCTTCAGAAATCATTCGAAATTACAGAAGACGATACTCCCGAAAGCGTAGCGGAAAAAGTTCATTTAATAGAATATGAAATTTACCCAATTGCGATAAACAAAGTATTGAATAATATATAACGCTAATTATTAGCGATACAAAAATTCCCCTCCTTGGGAGGGGTGTCAAAAATTCAAAGAATTTTTGACGGGGTGGTTAAAGACGGCCAACCTTTGCTGAGTGAATAGTTTATACTGAGCTTGTCGAAGTGCGTTTGCGAACTTAAAAACAGTTAGTATATAAAAGAATCTTAGTGCCCTTTGCGTTAAAAACAATAATTAACAAAACACATTTAGATTTTATTATTTCGAAAAACAAGAAAAATCTAAGTAAAAATAAAAAGACCGGAGGTGAAAGAACCGGTCTACAGTTTGAAATAGCTGTAAAAAGTAAAAAATCGAAAGTAAAATGAGCAAAAAAAGAGTTTTAATCAGTGTTTCTGACAAAAGCGGGTTAACCGAATTCGCGCAGTTTTTGGAAGCCCAAAATTATGAATTGATTTCTACAGGAGGGACGTTCAAACATTTGAAAGACGCTGGTTTAAATCCGATTCAGATTGATGAGGTTACCAATTTTCCTGAGATGTTGGATGGAAGAGTGAAAACATTACACCCGAAAGTTCACGGTGGTTTGTTGGCGGTTCGTTCCAACGAAGAACACATGAATACCGTTCAGGAACACGGAATTGGACTGATTGACATGGTAATTGTGAATCTTTATCCTTTCTTCGAAAATGTAAACAAAAACATTTCTCTTCACGAAAAGGTAGAGTTCATCGACATCGGAGGACCTTCAATGCTTCGTTCTGCAGCAAAAAACTTCGATTCGGTTACGGTAATCACGGATGTTGAAGATTATGCAACCGTAAAAATCGAAATGGAACAAAACGGCGATACCTACATCGAAACCCGTAAAAAACTCGCAGGAAAAGTATTCAACCTTACTTCGGCTTATGATGCAGCGATTTCAAGAATGCTTTTAGAAGAAGAATATCCAACCTATCTTAATGCTTCTTACAAAAAAGTTTCTGACTTAAGATACGGAGAAAACCCTCATCAGACTGCAGCTTACTACGTTTCTACTTTCGAAAACGGAGCGATGAAAGATTTTGAACAGTTGGGAGGTAAAGAATTGTCTTTCAACAACCTTCGGGATATGGATCTTTGCTGGAAAGTAGTGACCGAGTTCAAAGAAGAAATGGCTTGTTGTGCAGTAAAACACTCTACACCTTGCGGAGTAGCGATCGGAACTTCAGCTCTGGAAACCTATCAGAAAACTTTCGAGTGCGATCCTGTTTCCATCTTTGGCGGAATTGTTGCTATGAACTACAAAATCGACGCGGCAACCGCAGAAGAATTAAACAAAACCTTCCTTGAAATTGTAATGGCTTCGGAATTTGATGAAGAAGCACTTGAAATTTTAAGAAAGAAAAAGAACTTAAGAATTATAAAAATTGTCAATCCGGTTTCAGACAAACAGACCTGGGTGAAAATTGACGGAGGAATTCTGGTTCAGGACAACGACAGCATCTTTTCAGATGACATCAAAGTTGTCACAGAAACACGGCCTACGGAAGAGCAGAAAAAAGCATTATTATTCTCTCAGAGAGTGGTAAAATATGTAAAGTCCAACGCGATTGTCGTTTCCAACGGAATTCAGGCTTTCGGAATCGGAGGAGGACAGGTAAACAGAATCTGGGCAACTCAACAGGCGATAGAAAGAGCCAAAGAAAAATTCTCCGGCGATTTAGTATTGGCTTCAGATGCGTTTTTCCCGTTCCGTGATGTAGTAGATTTCTGCGCTCAGGAAGGAATTACGGCAATCATCCAGCCGGGAGGAAGTGTAAAAGATCAGGACAGCATAGATGCTGCTAACGAACACAAAATCCCGATGATGTTTACCGGAATCAGACATTTTTTACATTAATAGTAAAGCAATTCGCCATTGGCTATTAGCGATTGGCTAAAATTATATTTTGAGATTGTATTTATAGCATCCAAAATTATATATTTGTAAATTATAGACTAGTTAATTAAATAAAGTATGAGAATATTAATCATAGGTGAAGGTGGAAGAGAATCTGCTCTGGCAGCAAAACTTCAGAATGACCCAAGAATTTCTAAAATGTTTTTCGCCAACGGAAACGCTACCACTGATGTTATTGGAAAAAATGTTCATTTATCAGAGATTAAAGAACTTAGAGATTTTGCCATCAAAGAAAAGGTAGACTTAACGATCGTTGGTCCCGAAGCACCGCTTGTAGCAGGTTTAAAGGACGAATTCAAAAAACACGACCTTAAAGTTTTTGGTCCGAATCAGAAAGTTGCAAGCTTGGAAGGAAGTAAAGCTTTCTCTAAGAAATTTATGCAGACCTATGATATCAAAACGGCAAAAGCAGTAGTATTTGATTCTTATAACGAAGCTAAAGAATATGTTCAGACACACCAGTTCCCTTTGGTTGTTAAAGCAAGCGGTTTAGCAGGAGGAAAAGGAGTGGTAATCTGCGATACTCTGGAAGAAGCTGAAGCAACGATTCACGATTTTATGATCAGAAGAATTCACGGAGATGCCGGAATCCGTTTGGTGATCGAAGAATATTTAGAAGGATTTGAAGCCTCTATCATCGCTTTTTCAAACGGTGAAAAATTATTCCCTTGTATCGCGGCGAAAGATTATAAAAAAGCCGGAAATGGCGATACAGGACCCAATACAGGAGGAATGGGAACCGTTGCGCCAAGCCCGGAATTTACTCAGGAACACTACGCAGATTTCGAAAAAAATATCTTAGAACCTACCATTAAAGGTCTTAAAGGAGAAGGGTTCAGCTTCAAAGGAATCATTTTCTTCGGATTAATGGTAACGAAAAACGGAACCTATCTTTTAGAATATAACATGAGATTCGGAGATCCTGAAACGCAGGTTTTAATGGCTTTAATGGAAAACAATCTTCTGGATGTTATTCAGGATTGTATGGACGGAAAAGACATCCAGCTTAAATTTAAAGACGAAAAAGCAGTTTGTCTTGTCATGTGTTCAGGAGGTTACCCAAGAAACATCGAAACAGGTTTCGAAATCGTGGGCGAAGATAAACTGAAATACAGCAAACTTTTATACGCAGGAGCCATCAGAAAAGGAGATAAAGTAGTTTCTAACGGTGGAAGAGTACTGAACATCGTGGCTACAGGAGCAACGTATGAAGATGCCCGCAAAAAAGTGTACGAAGATGCAAGTCATGTACATTTCGATTACGGCTTCTACAGAGAAGACATCGGAAAATTTTAAAATAATGCCCTGATTTTTCGGGGCTTTTTTTGTTAGAAGCTATTTCCCGCTTTCCGCTGTATCTTTTTTGTCATTGCGAACAAAGTGAAGCAATATTTGGAACTTCTCAGCAATCGCAATAACAAAAAAGGATGCCGCTGCAATCGGGGCTATAATTTCAGACAATTTTACAAAATCATTTATCAATCATTATTCATCAATTATAAAAAATGAACAACGGTATTATCATATTAGATTTCGGATCACAGTACAACCAGCTTATCGGAAGAAGAATCCGTGAGATGGGCGTATATTCTGAAATTTTACCATTCAATACACCATTAGAAACGCTGTTAGAGAAACAGCCGAGAGGAATTATTCTTTCCGGCGGACCAAGTTCTGTAAATGCAGAAAATGCCCATTTGGTTGAAAAAGAATTATACGAGCAGGGAATTCCTGTTCTGGGAATTTGCTACGGAATGCAGTTAACAGCACACCTTTTAGGCGGAAAAGTTCATAAAGGCGTAAAAGGAGAGTACGGAAAAGCACACCTTGAAATCGTAAAAGAATCGTCTTTATTAAAAGGTGTTACCAATAATTCTGTGGTTTGGATGAGCCATTTCGATGAAGTAGGAGAATTGCCTGCCGGTTTTGAGTTAAACGCAAAATCCGGTGTAATTGCTTCGATTTCTAATGAAGATAAAAAAATCTACTGTGTACAGTTCCACCCGGAAGTTTCCCACACCGAAGAAGGAGGAAAAATGCTGGAAAATTTCGTTTTCGGAATCTGTAATGCAGAGAAAAACTGGAAACTGACCAATTATATTGATAAAACAGTTGCGGAAATCCGTGAGAAAGTCGGAGATCAGAAAGTAATTCTTGGACTTTCAGGAGGAGTGGATTCTTCTGTAGCGGCAGTGTTAATTCACCGTGCAATTGGCGACCAGTTGACGTGCATCTTCGTAGACACAGGTTTACTGAGAAAAGATGAAGGTAAAAAAGTAATGGATAATTATGGAGAGCATTTCCATATGAACATTAAATTAGTGGATGCTTCCGAAAGATTTTTATCAAAATTAGCAGGAGTAGATGATCCTGAAGCAAAAAGAAAAATCATTGGAAACGAGTTTATTCACGTTTTTGATGAAGAATCTCATAAAATTGAAGGTGCTAAATTCTTAGCACAGGGAACGATTTATCCGGATGTAATTGAAAGTCAGTCGGTAAACGGTCCTTCTGCGGTAATTAAATCGCACCATAACGTTGGCGGACTTCCTGAAGATATGGAATTCGAATTGCTTGAGCCTCTGAGAGAATTATTCAAGGATGAAGTAAGAAAAGTGGGCGAAGAATTGGGAATTCCTCATCATCTGGTTCACAGACATCCTTTCCCGGGTCCGGGATTGGGAATCAGAGTTTTGGGAGCAGTGGATGCAGAAAAAGTAAGAATTCTACAAGAAGCAGACGATATTTTCATTGAAGAATTATACAAAAACGATCTGTATGAAAAAGTGTCTCAGGCTTTCGTGGTGCTTCTTCCGGTAAAATCTGTAGGCGTAATGGGCGATGAAAGAACATACGAATACACAGCAGTCGTTCGTTCCGCAAACACCATCGACTTTATGACAGCAACGTGGAGCAGACTTCCTTACGAGTTCTTGGATACCGTTTCCAGCAGAATCATCAACGAAGTAAGAGGAATCAACAGAGTAGCCTACGATATTTCAAGCAAACCGCCTGCAACTATCGAGTGGGAATAATTTTGAATGAAATTTTACATATAAATCCTGCCTTTTGGCGGGATTTTTTGTTTTAGTATTTTTGTCATTTAAATTTTTAAAGTTTTACCATGAAAAATATTTTAGTTATAGCTGTTCTATTGATATTGTCTGCCTGTAATAAGAATCCTGAAATCAGCGAAGTTATTGGTCAGAAGAAAATAATTGCTGAGATTGATAAATTTATCGAAGATTCTAATGCAAAGAAAAAAGTGAAATTTATAATTGTGTCAGGATTTGAAAATTCGGAAAAAAAGCAATTGGATTTACTGTTCACGAATCAAAAACCTACCATTATTAATGAAAATTCACCAAGGATAAATGATGAAATTAAAAGTCAGAAATACGGTTATTTTAAATATAAAGATTACGAATTTCTTGTGACTCAGAAGCTAGAAAATATTTTTAAATTAAAATATGAAGATTTTGATCACATGAAAGAACACTTTACTGTAAAAGAGCATGCTTTTACAAAAGAAGAAGCGATGAAAGAAAAGTGGCGAACAATGTATGTAAAATATAATGAGGCAAAAGATTCTGTTG
>NZ_JBBCQL010000055.1:0-21641 GCF_037149975.1 Chryseobacterium sp. VD8
GTTGCCATTCTTATCGTCAATCAAAGCGCCCTGTCCGGCGTATGAAACTCCAAGAAAGTTGTCTTCCAGAACGATCTTTTTTTCGTACGGTCCGGTAACTTTATCGGCTCTGTATATTTCCTGACGGCGTTTTCCGCCTCTTGGCCAGGAAATCATCATCATATAATATTTTCCGTCTTTTTTAATGATCTGGTTGCCTTCCAAAAGTCCGGTTTCTGATTCATCTTTCTGAAAGACTTCTGTTCCGTCCTGATTTCCGATAATGGTTTTAAAATCGGCACTCAGTTCAAAAACTTTGTTTGAGGTAAAGACATATACCCGATCATCATCATCGAAAAGCAAAGACGCATCGTGAAAATGTCTGGTTCTCGTAATAAGCTTCCAATTACCTTTTTCAGGATTGTCGGTAACATAAAAATAGGATTTGAAAGGCTCATCATTGGGGGAAAAAAGAACGTAATATTTTCCTTTGTGATAACGGATGGAAGAAGCCCACTGTCCACGTCCGTAAACGGTTCCGTTAAGCAAGTCATATTTAGAATTATCATTTAGCGTATCAAAAATATAACTCGACATTTCCCAGTGTACCAGATCTTTGGAATGCATTACAGGAGCTCCCGGCATCAGATGCATAGTGGTGCTTATGAGATAAAAATCGTCACCATTTCGGGTAATTGATAAATCCGGAGCATCCGCCCAAATGATGGGGTTGGTAAAATGGGTTGTCGTCTTTTCAGAATGATTTATCTGGGCCGAAAGTGGATTCAGCCCGATAAATCCCCAAAAAGAAACTATATAAAATGGTCTATTAATTTTCACGTTTTTGCAATTTTGGCTTGGTTTTAATCAATCTAAAAAACTCTTTGACAAACTCAGTTTGACATTACTGATAATCAATCTTTTGTAATTAAAATTAGCCTTTTAAAGCCTGTATGATCTTTTATTTTGGCTAAAGCCGAATTGGCTGTTCTTTTTTGAAAAACGGGCTAAAGCCCGTTCCTATTCATATTCCGGGTGATTGTTTTTACTATTAATTCGGCACAATGTCATTGGAAGAAGTACTGTATAATCCAATCAGACTTCCTGTAAATCCACCAGCAACATCAGTAGAAAGAATGTCTCCCGAAACCGGACCGCCTAGATTTTTAAAGTTTTTGCCATCCAAAGAATAGCTGAAGCTGATTTCATCTTTTTCTCCCGTTACCTGAAATTTAATCGTCTTTGAAAGTGAAATTTTTTCGCTTGCCATCAGTCTGGATTCCCCTTTTTCTGTTCTTTCCAAAACAATGTAGAAATCTTTGTCTTTTTTCGTAATCCCGAAAACGTAGTTGAATCTTTCGCTTTGGTAGCAAGTAATTCCTGCCAGTTCTTTTTCGGATTTAGGTTTAAAATCAAGCGTCACGGAGGTTTCAAAATCTTCATGCTGCAATCTGTGGAATAATGCAGAAACAGGGGCTAAAGCTTTGATATTTTTCTCCATAGGATTCACTTTTACCCCCGCTTTTGTAGTGGTGATAAAATTTTCGCGCGGTCCACGCATTGCAATCCAACGGAAATCCAGATTTTTATCGGTTAATTTATCATTATAGGTAAAATTTCCATTCGGGAAAAATCCGTTTTGTCCGGTTTCATTTTTCATTCCTTCCGGCATTTTCAATTTCGGTTTCATCGGAACCAAACCGTTTTGGAATACAGGATATGTTCCGCTCCAGTCAACCGGAAGAATGAAAGTTTCTCTACCTTTATTTACACGGTTATTGATATTCGGACGGATTGCTAAAAATACGCCGTACCATTGTCCGTTCGGGCCTTCCACCAAATCTGCATGACCTGCCCAGTCTACTTTTTCTTTTCTGTCTCTTGGAAAGTATCTTTGGGTAAGAATCGGATTGTTTTTAGCCGGAACAAAAGGCCCTTTTGGAGAATCTGCCATAAAAATCACTTCGCTGTGGTTGCCTCCGGTTCCGCCTTCTGCACACATCAGGTAATATTTTCCTTTGTACTTGTATAAATGAGGACCTTCAATCCAGATTGGTTTTTGCGAAAGGTCTACTCCTCCGTTCACGATAATTCTGTCTGAACCTGCGACAACCTGGTCTTTTTCCAGATCGTAATCCCACATTTTTATAACGCGATGACCCTGATACTGCTCGGTTCCTTTTGACGGTGCATCGTTATGAACGATGTAAGCTTTTCCGTCATCATCAAAGAAAATGGCAGGATCAATCCCATCAAAATTCAGCTTTTGTACTTCGCTCCATCCTTTTGCAGGATCTTTGGTTTTCACGACCATATTCCCGACTCCGCCAGCAATCTGGGTAGTGATCATATAAAAAGTGTCGTTGTATTTGTTGTATTTGATATCCGGTGCATAAATTCCCTGTGAAACGCCTCCTTTTTCAACTTTAAGCTGGGAAGGTCTGTCGAGAACATGACCAACCTGCTTCCAGTTTACCAAATCTTTAGAAGTGAAAATAGGAACTCCGGGAAACATTGAGAAAGAAGAATTTACCAAATAATAAACATCTCCTTTTTTTGTAATACTTGGATCGGGATAACAGCCCTGAAGAATCGGGGAATAAAATTCGTCCGGTTTCAGGGGATTTTCGTTGTATATTTTGTCGTTTCCACGATAGGTAAAATCTGAGAAAGTCTGTGCAGAAAAATGACTTACGGAAAGCCAAGAGGCAGCAGCCAACAAAGTAAGTTTATTTCTTAAAAAAATCGAATGCATTATTCTCTGTCTCATTATTATATTTTTAGATTATTGTTTAATATGGTATTTATGCTTTTTAATCCGGTCAGAAAAATATTGAATCTGACCTTTTTAAATCTTTCAAAGCTGCATTTTATTCCTCATTAAAAGCAGTTGTAATTTTAATTCTTGTTTAATTCTTCAGTTACAGATTTCCTATTAATCAGTTTAATGATTAGCCATGCGGTAACATAAGAGATTCCTGCAATAAAGAAAATGATGTTATATCCTCCGTTAATATTTCCTGATTTTTTGAATGTATCCAGAACAACACCAATAAACAGAGGGAAAATAATTCCTGCCGCCGAACCAAGCATTCCGCCAAATCCGATCACGGAACTTACATGGCTATTGGGTAATCTGTCGCCAACCGTTGTCATGAGATTTGCTCCCCAGCCTTGGTGCGCAGCAGTTGCAAACGCAATAATAACGGTTATTATCCACATATTTTCTACATATTTTGAAAACATTACCGGTACCACCATTAATGCAAACAACAGCATCACGATGCTTCTCGCTCTTCCGATTGCCCAGCCTTTTTTAATTAAAAATGATGACAGATAACCGCCGCCAATGCTTCCGATAGTGGTTCCGCTATAAATCACGATTAATGGAATAGAAGGTTTGGTTAAATCCATTTTGAAAACATCGGAAAAATAAGCGGGCAGCCAGAACATGAAGAAATACCAGATGGGGTCTGTCATTATTTTTCCGATGGCAAATGACCATGTTACTTTGTATTTCAATAATTCTGACAGCGGAATTTTTTCCTGAGACTCAGACTGGGTTTGCTGGTCACTTTTAATGTATTGAAGTTCTTCCTGACTTAAAAGCTTCGATTTTTCCGGTGTGTAATAGAATTTCCACCAAAGAATAATCCATAATAAACCCAATGCGCCAATCCAGACAAAGGTCTGCTGCCATCCGTAATGCCCCAGAATAAAAGGAACCAAAACAGGAGCAAGAATTGCCCCGACCGTTGCTCCCGAATTAAAAATTCCTGTTGCTAAAGCTCTCTCTTTTTTTGGGAACCACTCTGCAACAGATTTTATAGCCGCGGGAAAATTTCCGGCTTCGCTAAGCCCTAAAGACATTCTTGCAACAATAAATCCTATTGTACTCTTCACAAAACCATGTCCTATAGATGCAAGACTCCACACGACCAAAGAAACCGCATAACCAATTTTGGTTCCCACTCTATCAATAAAACGTCCCATTGCCAGATAACCTAATGCATATGTTGCGGTAAAAGCCATCACAATATAGCTGTAATCTTTTTCGTCCCAGTGGAACTCGGTTTCTAATGTTGGTTTCAGCAATCCCATCACCTGACGATCAAGATAATTGATGGTTGTAGCGAGGAAAACCAAAGACAGCATCCACCATCTGAGATTCGTTTTAGGTATCTGCATTTTATTTTGATTTTAACTGAATTAATAATTTCTCCATCTTATTCTTTAATTCTTCGGAAGAAAGATTGGGATTAATCAGAGAACTTCCGAGTCCTACCGCAACGGTTCCGCCTTCCAGCCAGCTCAGAATATCTTCCGGATCGGAACTGATTCCGCCGGTCAGCATAAATTCCATTTCAGGGAAAACAGGCTGGATTGATCTGATGTATTTTTTCCCTACGACATCCGCAGGAAATATTTTTACCATTCTAAGTCCGTTCTGATAAGCCAGATTTACGTCTGACGGGGTAAAACATCCCGGAATCAGTAAAACATTTCTTTCCGAAGCATTTTTCACGATGGAGTCATCAATCACCGGTGTAATGATAAAGTCTGCACCCGCATTTACGTATTCATTCATCTCTGCCGCATTTTTTACGGTTCCTATTCCTAAGAAGAGTTCCGGAAATTCTGTCGCTGACAGTTCTTTCAGTTTTCTGAAATTTTCTAAAGCAGATGCTCCACGATTGGTGTATTCTACAACGCGGATTCCCGCTTCATAAAGCGATTCTACAATGGATTTTGAAACGTCGAAAGATTCATTGTAAAACAATGGAACGATCTTCTGCTCTTTTATTTTCTGTATGATTAGTAAACTCATAAATTTTCGATATTAATCGTTTCGTTGATGGTGTCGCCCTGTACAAAAAGTTTTTTAAAGGCTACTTTTACAGCATCATTCAGGATTTTTTGGGTTGTATTTTCTTTGATGATTCCGTGAATAAGAGCCGCCATGAAAGAATCTCCGCTGCCTACTCTTTCCAGAATTTTATCAGAATAGTAGTGTTCTGATATGAATAATTTCCCTCCGGAATACAGGGTTGCAAAATAATGAACTTCGTCCCCTTTTGTGAATCTGAAAGTATTGGCAATGCTTTCTACATTGGGATAAGATTTCTGAATTTCCAAAGCTGATTTTTCAGCCTGCTTTACAAGATTTTCATCATCAAAATTTCCGTTCAGATCGTACTGGATTGAAATGTCCAGAAATTCCTGAATTGACCATATATTACCCATTAAAACATTCACAAACGGCATAAGCCTTGAGATTTTATCAAAAGGATTCTGATTCTGCCAAAGAGAAGCCCGGTAATTCAGATCGAGAGAAACTTTGATATTTCTGGCATTGGCTTTCTTCATCAAATCAAAACATTTTTGAAAAGCATTATCGCTCAAAGCCGGTGTAATTGTGCTTATATGAAGCCAGGTTACATCCTGAAAAACTTCATCATCGGAAAATCCTGAAAAGTCTGATTCTGAAAAAACCGAAGGAAAACGGTCGTAGATCACTTTGGCATTCTGCATATCTCCATCAAAAGGAAGGTAAAAAGTTCCCAATCTGCCATTTGATCTTTCTGCGAGGATTTCTATTTTTTCCTGATTTAATTTTAATTCCAATTGATTTCCCAGATAATTTTCCGGTAATGCGGAATACAAAGAAACCTTATTTCCCCATTTGGAAAGAGCGAAAGCCACATTATATTCAGCTCCGCCTGTATAAATTTTGACGGACTGATTTTCCAGCCAATTTCCATGAGAATCCGGAGCAAAATGCAAAAGCAGTTCTCCGAAGCATAAAATTTTATTTGAATTTCCCTGATTCATTCTTAAAAATTGAAATAATTTTTGGCGTTGTAGTAACAGATATCCTGAATTATTCTTCCTACCCATTTTTCGTCATCGGGAAGAAGCCCTTCTTCCATTTCTCTCCCGAATATGTTACAAAGCAATCTCCTGAAATATTCATGTCTGGAAAACGAAAGGAAGCTTCTGGAATCGGTAAGCATTCCGACAAATGTGCTTATTAATCCTATATTCGAAAGTGTGTTCATCTGCTTCTGCATTCCATCCAACTGATCCAGAAACCACCATGCAGCACCGAACTGTATTTTTGACCGGATTCCGGATTGGTTGAAATTGCCTGCAAGAGAAGCCAGAACTTCATTATAAGCCGGATTTAAATTGTAAATAATTGTCTTTGCAAGTTTGTCTTCGGAGTTGAGTTCATCAAAAAGAACACTCATCCTTTGAGCAAAATACTGCTCTCCGATCGCATCAAAACCTGTATTGGCGCCAAGATTTTTCAGCATGAGGGAATTGTTATTTCTTGTTGCCCCTACGTGGAACTGCTGAACCCAGCCTTTATCAGAATACATTTTGCAAAGTTCTTTCAGAAGAAATCCGCAAAGCGCATCCGGATTGGAAAATGCAGGTTTGTTGCCTTTCAGAAATTCTGAAAACTCTTTTTCCAGATCTGAGCTCCATTTCGTTGTATCCGGAAAATATTCAAATCCATGATCTGAAATTTTAGCTCCAACCTCATCAAAATAATTGATTCTTGACTGAAGCGCATTCAATAAATCGAACACTGAACTGATATTGATTCCGGAAGCTTTTTCCAATTTTTTAAGGTTGAAAATATACGATTCGGGGTCAATAATATTAATGTAAATATCCGGTCGGAAACTCGGCAGAACAGTTGTCTTGAAACCGCCGGCTCTTAGTTTTTTATGATGTTCCAGCTCATCCGAAGGATCATCTGTTGTACAAAGTGCTTCCACTTTATAATTTCTGAGTAAATTCTGTGGTGTAAAATCAGGTTTCTGTAAGGAATCCTGCATTGAGCTGTAAACATCTGCCGCATTTTTACCGGACAAATATTCCTTAATTCCAAAAGTATTTTTTAGCTCAAGATGAGTCCAGTGAAATAACGGATTCCGAAGCGTAAAAGGAACGGTTTCTGCCCATTTAAGGAATTTATCCTCATCGGATGCTTTTCCGGAAATGAAATGTTCATCAATCCCGAAATTCCGCATCGCGCGCCATTTGTAATGGTCGCCATCCAGCCAGATCGCCGTAGGGGAAAGGAAATTCCGGTTATGTGAAATGACATCAGGTTCCAAATGATTGTGATAATCGATGATGGGCATTCCTTCCGCATAGCCAAAATAGAGGTTCTCTGCTTTTGCTGATCCCAGCAAAAACGAATCTCCGAAAACGTCTTTATTTTTAATGAAATGACTCATTATTCAATTTAAAAAAAAATTAAACTCCGCTGAAAGCACTGAAACCTCCGTCAACGGGAATCAAAGCTCCGGTAATGAAGCTTGCGGCATCTGAACAGAGAAACTGTACAGTTCCGTTTAACTCCTCCACTTCCCCGAATCTCTGCATGGGTGTTTTGGCAATTACCTTTTTGCTTCTGTCTGTTAAAGATCCATCAGGATTCAGTAAAATAGCACGGTTCTGATCTCCGATGAAAAATCCTGGCGCTACTGCATTTACACGGATTTTATCTCCGAATTTTAAAGCAAGGTCGGAAGAAAGCCATTGGGTAAAATTGGTAATTGCTGATTTTGCCGCCGAATATCCTGCGACTCTTGTAATTGCAGAATATGCTGCCATTGATGAAATATTAACAATGCTGCCGCTTTTCTGTTCCGCCATTATTTTTCCGAAAACATAGCTCGGATAAACAGTTCCGTTGATATTAAGAGCAGTAACCTCATCCCATCCACTGATGTTCATGTCTAAAAATGACTGGTCGGGAGATAAGGTTGCTGAAGGAATATTTCCTCCGGCAATGTTCAGCAAAATATCTATTTTGCCATACTTTTCGATGATTTTTTCTGATGCATTCTCCAGACTTTCGATGTTCATTACATTGGCTTCCACGGCAAATGCATGATCTTCTGAACCTGCAAGTTCCTTTACACGGGACTGCAGTGTTTCGTGGTTTCTTCCTAACATCACCACTTTTGCACCGGCTTCGATAAAACTTTTGGCAAGACTTCCTCCCAAAACGCCGGAAGCTCCTGTAATGACTGCGACTTTATCTTTTATACTGAATATTTCGTTCATTTTTTATTTTTGATGAATAATGGTTGATATTGAACCCTTCGGGTTTGGGTTCGCTGTTCATTGTATTCTGTTTTCCATAGGTTTCACCTGTGGTTATTTCTATTGAACCCTTCGGGTTCTTTTTCCTAAAGTTTTTTGTTCATTTCATTTTGTACGGCTGCCATTACTCCTTCTATCTGTCCTAAAGCCAGCATCCTTCCCAAGAAAGAATATCCCGGATTATAGCATTTATCTGTATCTTCCGACAATAATCTTCCGTGATCGATCCTCATGGGCAGATCGGGATTTTCTTTTTCAAATACTCTTATTACATCGATTAACTTTCCTCTTCCGCCTAAATGATGCGCTTCAATAAAGTCTCCGTTTTCAAAAACATTGGTGCTTCTGAGATGAACAAATTTTGTTCTGTGAGCAAATTTCTGAGCCAGTTTCGGAACATCATTTTGTAGATTGGCACTAAGCGAACCTGCACAGAAAGTGAGTCCGTTATGGGGATTGTTTACTGCATTCAGAAACCAGTCGATGTCTTCTTCATTGGTGACAATTCTTGGCAAACCAAGTAGTGCGAAAGGCGGATCATCGGGATGAACACACATCTGGATATTCCATTCTTCACAAACCGGCATTATTTTTTCGAGGAAATATTTCAGGTTTTCGCGAAGCTGATTTTTATCTATACCATTATATAATGCCAGTAAATTGTTGAACTTTTCTACGGGATTTGATTCGCCTTCTCTTATGTTTCCGTTGACGAATCCCTGTGTTTTCACAATAACTGAATCGATCAGATCATGGTTGTCTTTTTCCGTGAGTATATTTTTAAGTTCTTCAACTTTTTGAAGAATTTCCTCGCTATAGTCCTTTTCTGCTCCTTCTCTTTTAAGAATATGAATTTCAAAATAAGCAAATCTTGCTTTGTTAAAATACAATGATGAAGAACCGTCTTCCCATTCGTGGAAAAGATCTGTTCTTGCCCAATCTAAAACCGGCATAAAGTTGTAGCAAACCGTAGTAATGCCTGCTTTTCCTAAGTTTTCGAGACTTTTAATATAATTTTCTATTAAAAAATCACGGTCTTCTCCTCCGTATTTGATTGCTTCGCTTACGGGAAGACTCTCCACAACAGACCAGCGAAGACCGTGACTCTCTATATAATTTTTGTAATCGTTAACAGCCTCTAAGCTCCAGATTTCTCCGTTAGGAATATCGTGTAATGCCGAAACAATACCTTCTACACCAATTTGTAAAAGGGTTTGTAATTTAATTTTATCGTTTTTCCCAAACCAACGCCATGTTTTTTCCATACCATTAAAATTTTTAATTAAAAAACAAGGCAGATATTTTAGGATCTGCCCTGTAAACTATATATGAATGTGAAACTAACTCACTTTTAATAACCAGGATTCTGGTATTTTGCTTTTTCTTCAGCAGTTGCACCACTCATGGCATCGATTTGTCCTTGCGGAATCGGTCTCAGATAATGGAACGGCTGAATATTACGTGTTACGGTCTGCGGTGTATGGTTTCCATAAGCAGTACCTCCGATTTTATAAGAAGCTGCGTATTCGCCCCATTTCTGTGTACGTACTAAATCGTACCATCTGTAGAATTCTCCGTAGTATTCACGGGATCTTTCTGCCAGAATATAATCAATAGTAATTACAGAAGGCGTTGCAGCAGTCATTGCGGCACTATTATCTGCAATGTACGTTGTATTTTGAGCGTTATTAAATTTCCATTTTCCTGCTCTTGCACGGATTACATTAATTAAATCTCTCGCCGTCATAGAACCTGAAGCTCCTTTTACAGCTGCTTCTGCTGCGATAAAGTAGAATTCTGAGAATTTTGCTACGTTGAAAGGGCGAGTAAGCCCCGCGTTCGGATATCCCAGTCCGTTTGGATCATCCGTACGGTACGTTCCGATTTTCCACAATCCCGGATAAACAATTCTGCTGATTCCGTTTGGTGCAACTACCCAATCTGCTCTTCCCGGTAATGTACCTGCGCCCACACCGTTTTGCCCTGCTCCTGAAGGATAAGTTGGCGTTTGGGAATCATCGTTAAGGAAGCTCAGAATCGCTCCTCCCGGCTGTACAGGTAAGTTATTGGCATTATACAGAACAGCGTTTGTAACACCTGCTTTGTCCCAATTACCTCTGTAAGTCGTAACAAAAGTACCGTCATATCTTGAATCGGTAGTTTTATCAGCAAATGTATTCTGAATAACTCCAATCGGAGGAGCCATACGAACCCATGGACGACCTAAAGATTGTGTTGCAGCACGCTGTACAGAACTTACAGCAGTAAAGGTTGTTGCAGAACTGCTGCTCTTCAGGTTGGTGTAGTTCCATGTCTGCATCCACGCAGCGAAGTTATCAGGAGCCCATCCGGAACCGAAACCTACAGGATCTGATTCGTTATAAAATGCACTAGCCTGAGTATGATCCGCATATAGCATACATTCGTTGTTTCTGTCGTTTGATCCTACATTGACATCATAAAATGTAGGTTGTAAAGCATATGGACCGGGAGTAGTTATTCCCTGCATAGCTGTGTCATACGCCTGCTGGAAGTACCATTGTGCATTATGACCATCCGGATCGGTTCTTGGAGCGTCCGGATACGTTGGAATGCTGTTCGGATTCTGCAGCCACCATCCGTATGTAAGGTAGGCTTTTGCTAAAAATAATCTTGCAACATTTTTCGTTACTCCTCCCGTTACTCTTGGTGAAGCAGGTAAATTATCTATTGCTTTTCTGAGATCAGGAAAAATTCCTCTGGTGTAAACTTCCGGAACGGTATTTCTTTTAGAAGTTGTTATCGCATTTGTATTGAGTGCAAGTTCTCCTGCTCCCAAATCTAACGGAACTCCTCCATACGTCTGAACCAGCATAAAGTAATCAAATGCTCTGAAGAATCTTGCTTCGGAAATTAATGATTCTGCCACACCAAACTGCGGACCTCTTTCTACAATTCCGTTTGCGGTATTAATAGAAGGGAATACAGATCCCCAAATCATACTCGGAGGGAAAGAAGCGGGCGTAACATTACCATTTCCTGAAAAGTCCAATTCTTTAAAGTTTCCGTCTGCACTCTGTGCAAAAGTAGATTCGTCGGTTCCGTTCTGGCAGTTACTCATGAAGTAGCCGTTACCATACAATAAACGCAAACTTCTGTATAAAGATGTAACCCCTGCTGTTACCCCATCCGGCGTATTAAAATAATCCACCGTATAGTTAGATCTTGGCTGTTCGTCCAGAATTTCATTACAACTGGATAAGCAAAGCGAGAAGAAAAACGCTCCTAAAACTATTTTTTTATTAAACTTGATCATGATTTTGTAATTTAAAAAGATAAATTGATTCCCATTAGATAATTACGTGTAGACGGATTATTGGTTCCTATAATCAGCTGACGCGCATTATAAGGAAGACTGCTGTTTACCGCCTGATTCTGGTTACCGTAAGAGTTCGGTTCAGGATCCATCCCTGATTCTTTATGATAAGGAGAGAAAAGAACCAGAGGATTAGTTACCGTTACATAAATTCTTAAACTATTTAATTTCAGATCATCTAAAAATTCTTTCTTCAAATTATAACCTAGTGTTATTGTTCTCAGTTTAAGATAAGATCCATCGAAGTAAGCAAGAGTAGAACCGTATTTCGGATTATCTCCACTCATTATACCTCCCGGCTTAGGATATCTTACATTCGGATTTTCTGCCGTCCAGTAATCTACATCTACGTTATTTCCTCTTCCCGTTAATCTGTTAAGATAACCCGAAGAACCATAAATAGAACTGATTAAAACACCACCGTGCTGAAATGCACCTACCGTACTCAATTCAAAATTTTTGTAAGCAAATCTCATGTTGAAACCGCCCTGCCAATCCGGAGCAGTATCGATAATTTGTCTGTCGTCCGGACCAATTGCTCTTACCGGAGTACCATCTGCATTGTAACCGCCGGTGTAAAGGACTTTAATCATTCCTATATTACCCCCCGGTTCCAATATATTCAGGTAAGGATCTCCCTGCTGCCACAAACCAATGTTCTGATAGTCATAGATCGCATTGATATTATGTCCAACAAACCAGTTGTTCGCCACATCCCGGGTAGTCCCAGAATTCAAAGCTAAAATCTGATTTCTGTTGGCACACCAGTTAACCCCTGCATCCCAGCTAAAACCATCAGGATTGTTTATGATCATACCATTAAGTGAAACTTCCCAACCTTTGTTTTCTATCTGACCTATATTGTTTGTTACACTTGCAATACCTCCGGATATAGGAAGATTTGTCGGAGACAACACCTGCTCTGTTTTGGTTCTGTAATACTCTACAGTACCTGTCAATCTATTATTAAACAATCCGAAATCCAAACCGAAGTTATTGGTTTTAGAATATTCCCAACCCAGCTCAGGATTTGGCGCGGTAGTGATATATACCCCTGTCGTATTTGTATTTCCGAAATTATACGGAACAACCCCTAAAGTACCTTTGGTAGTGTACGGACCAACCGCCTGATTGGAGGTCTGCCCCCATCCGTATCTTAATTTGAACTGGTTGATGGCTTTGAGACTCTGCATGAAAGATTCATTAGCAAGGTTCCAGCCTAAAGATATTGCGGGATAGGTATGCCATTTGTTACCCGGTGCCAAAACAGATGCACCATCTGCACGAAGCGTTGCCGTAATCATATACTTATTATCGTAGGTGTACATAGCACGTCCCATATAAGATATAAGCCCTCTCTGTACATATACCTGATCTTCAGGCTTCACAGAAATATCTGCTTGCGGAGACTGTCCCAAATTGTAATACTGGAAGAAGTCTGACGGTACATTTTTGGCACTCATATAGCTGCTGATATACCGATTTCCTTCTGCAGAATATAAGGCTACAGCATTAATCTTATGTTTTCCAAAAGTTCTGTCGTAGGTTAATAAATTTTCTAATGTCCAGTGATAAGTCTGGCTGTTTCCTTTTCCTGCACTGGAAGGAGCGGCTGAATTCACATTGAAAACCCCTACTCCTGTATAATTTCCGCTGTTAGAAGTGGTATAATCCAATCCGACATTTAATCTGTATTTTAAACCGGTAATAGGCAAGCTTACTTCTCCATATAAATTATTGTATGAAGAAAGACCTTTGCTTTCATCTACATATTTATCCCCCAGATTTTCAAGGGTTTTTCTGATGTATACCCAGGACTGATCAATATTCGATGCCGTACTAATGGTTCTTTTAATACTTCCATCTGCATTATAAGGGTTTGCTAGCGGAGAGTTGCCCAGAACCGGCGCTCCTGCAACACCATTCCCTTCTGACACTGTATAATTGGTATTGGATGTAAATCCGAATTTAAAGCTTTTACCAACCTGCTGATCCAAGGCGATCCTTAGTGAGAATCTTTCATAATTCTGGATCGGAATTAAAGCGTCCTGCTTAAAATAGGATAAACCTACGTTGTAATTACCTCCTTCCGTTCCCCCCGAAACCCCTACATCATGACTGGTCATCATCGCCGGTTTGTAATACAGCTTTTGCCAGTCTGTATTGGTGTCTAATGTTTCATCTTTTCCTAATCCGTAAATATTTCCTGCATCAGCTCTTAATTTGGCCAATTTAGGACCGTCCATCATCGGAAACCTTGAAAACAAGGTCTGAACTCCTGTGAAAGAATTGTAAGTAAATCTTGGCTTCTGACCTTTAGAACCTCTGTTGGTTGTTACCAATATAACTCCATTCGCTCCTCTGGAACCATAAATCGCAGTTGCAGAAGCATCTTTCAGGATATCTATACTTTTAATGTCACTTGAACTGATGTCACCAAGTGATCCCACAAACGGAATTCCATCAAGAACAATTAACGGATCATTCGCATTGGGCGTTAAAGATCGTGTTCCTCTGATGCGAATCTGCATGCTGGCTCCGGGTTTTGTAGATGTCTGACTAATATCTACCCCTGCGGTTCTTCCCTGCAATGCCTGAGTAATGTTAGCAGTAGGTACTTCTCTTAAAACATCTCCTTTTACAGATGCTACGGAGCCTGTTACGGCTTCCTTTCTTTGGGTTCCGTACCCGATTACCACTACTTCTTCTATTTTTTTCTCCTTAGCAACAGTATCTTTTTTACTCTGAGAATAGGCTAAACCGGAAGGTAATAAAGCCATTGCAAAAAAGAGCGCGGCTTTATTGGTTTTAGCTAAATAAGATCGATTCATAATTATTACGTTTAATATTAGGGTTGAATAAAAAGGCTATTAATAATTATCGTTTTGAAAAATCCTTAGTGTTTAGCAGCCTTTTTACGTTTATTTAGATATACATATTCACAATCGCTTCAAACAATTCCTGCTTTCCGCTTTTTGGCTGTGGTTCCCCAATTTCATGAGCTATCCTCTGAAGATCTTCCAAAGTAAGCGTTCCTGCTTCAAAAGCCTTTCCGTTTCCGTTATCGAAAGATGCGTAACGGTCTGTTCTCAGTTTTTTATAATCTGAATTTTCAAGAATATCTGCTGCTGCTAAGAGACCTTTCGCGAAAACATCCATTCCCGAAATATGAGAAATAAATAAATCTTCAGGATCAATAGAGTTTCTTCTGATTTTAGCATCGAAATTTACTCCTCCGTTTCCTAAACCTCCTGCAGGAAGTAATACCAGCCATGCCTGAACCATATCTAAATAATCTACAGGAAACTGATCTGTATCCCATCCGTTCTGATAGTCTCCTCTGTTTGCATCGATGCTTCCTAAAAGTCCTGCATCTACTGCCACCTGAAGTTCATGCTCGAAAGTATGTCCTGCCAATGTTGCGTGGTTCACTTCAATATTTAATTTAAAATCTTTATCTAATCCGTAATGTCTCAGGAAGCCGATCACCGTTTCAGAATCGTAATCATACTGGTGTTTTGTAGGCTCCATTGGTTTTGGCTCAATCAGGAAAGTTCCTGTGAAGCCCTGCTGACGCGCGTAATCTCTCGACATGGTAAGAAAACGTGCCAAATGGTCTTTTTCACGCTTCATATCGGTATTTAAAAGACTCATGTAGCCTTCTCTTCCTCCCCAGAACACATAGTTTTCACCACCAAGAGCAATTGTAGCATCAATGGAATTTTTAACCTGTGTTCCTGCGCACGCAACAACATCAAAATTCGGGTTCGTGGAAGCTCCGTTCATGTATCTTTCGTGAGTGAAAACGTTTGCTGTTCCCCATAAAAGTTTAATTCCGGTTTCCTGCTGTTTTTGTTTTGCATATTCCACGACAGTCTGAAGATTCTTCTCGTAGTCTTTCCAGTTATCGGCAGGATCTACAAGATCGATGTCGTGAAAACAGTAATAGTTAAAACCCATTTTAGACATGAATTCAAACCCTGCGTCCATTTTATGCATTGCTCTGGTTACGGCATCGTTTCCGATGTCCCATGGATGATGAATTGTTGGTCCTCCAAACGGATCGCTTCCGTTTGCACATAAGGTATGCCACCAAGCCATCGCAAAACGTGTCCAGTCTTTCATAGGTTTTCCCATCACAATTCTTTCTGCATCATAATATCTGAAAGCCATCGGATTCCTGCTTTCTTTCCCTTCAAATTTGATTTTGTCGATACCTGTAAAAAACTCTTTTGTACCTGTTAAAGTGTTCATATATTTGTTTTAATTTTTAGTTTAATTTTAAAATTCAACATAAAGTTTCCCTGCTCACTGATTCTGAAGAATCAATAAGTACAATAAAAATCTTTTTGTATTGGTGATTATACTATTTCGTTAAGATGCTGTTTCCATCTCGAATAGGCTTCTAAGTATTGTTCTCTTTTTTCCAGTTGCGGTTCTATTACGGCTATTCTTTCCAGAGAGGCGAAGGCTTCTTTAGAATCTGCGTAAAAGCCAATTCCCATTCCTGCGGCTCTTGCAGCACCTACCGCTCCGTCGGTATCATAAAGTTCAATAACGGCATTGCTTACTCCCGCCAGTGATTTTCTGAAAATTGAACTCAGGAACATATTGGCATTTCCTGCACGGATCACCTGAATATCCATCCCGATATTTCTCATGATGTCCATTCCGTATTCATAGGAAAATACTATTCCCTCCTGTGCGGCACGCAGAATATCTCCTTTGGTATGGATATTAAAATTAATCCCGTGAATGGAGCAATTGGTTTCTTTATTTTCGAGTACTCTTTCTGCTCCGTTCCCGAAAGGAATGATGCTTAATCCTTTGGCTCCTACCGGTGAAAGCGATGCCATGTCGTTCATATCTCCGTAAGAAGACAGGGAGGTTGCCAGATTATGTTTTAACCAGGAATTTAAAATTCCTGTTCCGTTAATGCAAAGTAAAACTCCTAATCTCGTTAATTCTTCGGTATGATTAACGTGCGCGAAAGTATTTACTCTTGATAATTTATCGTAGTCTAATTTATCTAAAACGCCGTAAACAACGCCTGAAGTTCCTGCTGTGGAAGCGATTTCTCCAGGATTAAAAACATTGAGTGATAATGCATTATTCGGCTGATCTCCTGCTCTGTATGAAATGGGAGTTCCTTCTTTTAAGCCTAATTCCTCTGCCGCTACGGCAGAAACTGCTGACTGAATCCCGAATGTAGGTACGATTTCAGGAAAAAAGCTTTTCGGAATCCCGTAATAATTAATGACATCTTCTGAGATGCAATTGTTTTTAAAGTCCCAGAAAATCCCTTCTGACAAGCCTTCAACAGTTATTCCGATCTCTCCGGAAAGTCTCATGGCAATGTAATCTCCGGGAAGCATTATTTTATCTATTTTTTCGAAAATTTCCGGCTCATTCTCTTTTACCCAGGCTAATTTTGAAGCAGTGAAATTCCCGGGAGAATTTAAGAGATGAGATAAACATTTTTCTTCTCCGATTTCTTTAAAGGCTTTTTCTCCATAAGGAACAGCACGGCTGTCGCACCAGATGATGGAGGGTCTTAACAGGTTCTGATCTTTGTCTACTAAAATTAAACCATGCATTTGCCAGGTAATACCAATTCCTTTAATGTCTTCTGCATTTATGCCGGCTTCATGCATTACCGCTTCATGAGCCAACTTCAGATTTGTCCACCAGTCGACAGGATTCTGCTCTGCCCAACCGGGATGAATCGCAGTAATTTTCATCTCTTTTTTAGGTGAAAATTCGGACGCAATTACTTTTCCGCTGGATGCTTCAACGAGACAAACTTTCACAGAAGAACTGCCGATATCATAGCCTAGTAAGTACATATAGTTTTAAAAAGGTATTATTTAATTAGTTTAGTATTGTTTTTCTTGTAAATTTTGGCATCGAATTTATAATATCTGGCTGCACGATGCGATACGTTCTTTTCAATCTCATCCAATGGTATGATATAATTGAACGAGGAGATTTTTTTATGAAAGTTTTTAATATCAATTTGTTTTTCACTTAATGCACTGTACAACTGATAGAGCTGTCTAATGGTAAACTTTTTTGGAAGAAGCTCAAATATAATAGAGAAATCCACTTCTATCCATTTTCTTACCTCCCCTAAAGATTCATTAATAATTTTATTATGATCAAACGGCAGAGAAGGAACCTCATCAATGGGAAACCAATCTACTGTGCTGTATTTTGTACTGTTAATCTTATGATCAATCTTACACAGAGAAAGATAGGCAACGGTAATAATTCTGTCGATATGCTGTTTGTACTCTGTTCCCATCCATTGAATATCGTTTTCATTATTGGCTCTCATAGGATCTGCAAAACACTTAAATTGTTTCAGAACCATTTTTTTAATTCCTGTAAGCTCGTGCAGCACTCTTTCTGCAGCATCGTCCACATCTTCATCACTAAAAATGAGACTTCCCGGAAGTTTTATCTGTCTTTCTTCATCAAGATGCCTTTCTACTAATAAGATATTTAATCTGTTTTCATGGTCGAAACCAAAAACAACACAGTCAACCGAAACATAGGTATGTATAAAATTGGGGCTCATGCAAGTGTTAACATTTATGTAACATGACAAATATAAAAATTCAAATGAATAAAAAAAATAAATTTCACACTAACACCTAAATATCAGCAATTTACATATCGATTTTTTATGAAAACATTCACATACAAATTATGATAAGGTTATCATTAAAATTACACTTATCAATATTGTAATGCATCAATTAACAAGTGTTTATGATGGAGATTAGAGTAAGAAAATAAGTGATTTTTTTAGATAAATATTATGATAAGAATTGTAAAAAAAATAACTTAAAAAAAATACAAACAAGTGTAAAAAAAACACTTTTAAAGCTAAAAAACGTTAAAAATTGATATTTTTTTTTACCGTTTTTGCATGTAAGCGATTAGAAAATTACAAATAACAGAATTTAGCATAAATTAAAATAAATTATTTCAGGTAAAATAAAGTTTAAATATGATCTGTAGAAAATTATTTAATCGTATGCTTTTAGCAGTTTTCAAAAATCAAGAAATACAAAAAACAGAAATACATCCGGAACCCTTTTTAATACCATAAGAAATTCAATTTGTAAATTCTCTTTTGCCAATGATTACCGCTTTTGAACGTCAGTTTTAGAATATCATGCTCTGTACTTCCGGGAATATTAATTTACTTTAAACTACAACTTATAATTGAGTTGAAAGTGTACTGCAACTTATAAAATCTTTTAATTTGTAGATTAATTATGAACCAAATGATAATTTAACAGAAAATAAACGGATTGGTACTACAGAAAATGAAGAGCATAATCAGATAAATAACAGAACGTTTTTCTTATTCAGAGCAGCTAAACTTTCTGTATAGTCCCCAACTTTTGCGCTTGATCCGATTGATCCCTAAAAACGTCTGAAATTACAGATGCAGTAATAAAAAAATCCTTCAAAGTAAAATTTGAAGGATTTTTTTTGCGGAGAGTGAGGGATTTTGTACCCATTTCTCATCGCTTTATGGATAAGATTTTCGCTGTAGCATCTCTGTGAATGGCCTCAAATAGGACATTGGCAAAAAAGTGGTAAAATCCTAATTTAAATTTTACGTAGTAAAAGTAAAAATTTTTGTTCAAATCTGCAAGTAAAAAGTTCAAATTTTGAACAAGTTTTTTAGAGTTCAAACCAAGAATTTAATCCTTCTCTTAGCGCCTGAATTTTCTCAGTTGAAATATTTCTAAAAGAAAACGAAGAAAAACCGAAAAAAAGAAAAAAAGAAAGCCTTTTGAAAATGAGCGTGGCATTCTGTCAAGGTTTTTTGGAAAAAGTTTTTGCGTAGATAGTTATACGCAAAAACTTTTTCTGAAAATCCGGAGGGCTTGACCTTGACAGAATTTAGGTGGTGGACTGGGAAGCGAATTACATTTGGTTTCTGTTTTTTATTTTAATTTGTAGTTGTAATTAGTTCATTCTTTCTTTTACAAAACTAGAAACGGTTAATCTGTGCACACCTAAAATCCTACCTATTGCAGAATATGAAACTTTCTTTTCAATCAATTCTTGAATCTTCTTTTCCTGACCAGTTAATTTTGTCTTAGAAGATTTACTACCCACAGGACGGCCTAAAATTACACCTTCTGCTCTTTTTCGAGCTAATGCTTCTTTAGTTCTTTGGGATATAAGGTTTCTTTCAATTTCGGCTGATAAACCAAATGCAAATGCCAACACTTTAGAATTAATATCACTTCCTAAGCGATAATTGTCTTTAATGGTCCAAACTTGAATATCACGATTCATACATTCATTAAGTACGCCCATAATCATCAGAAGATTTCTTCCAAGCCTGGATAATTCTGAGCAAATTAAAACATCTCCTTTTTTCATTTTTTTTAAAAGTTTTCCTAATTTTCTGTCATCAACATTCTTTGCTCCTGAAATAGTTTCTTCGATCCATTTGTTCACAACAATTTGTTGCTTGTCACAAAAATGATTGATTTCAAATCTTTGATTTTCTACTGTTTGTTTGTCTGTGCTTACTCTGATGTATCCGTAAATCATTTCTTTTGTTTAAAATTTTATACAATAATGGTATAAAATATATTATAACTGCCTAAAATAAATATAGACTATTAAAATAACATCTATATGAGCGATTATTTTAGACAGAATTCCTCATTACTGTCATTTTCAAATTCTGACAGTTGGGTAATTCTCTCTCCAATCGAACAGCAGATAAAGGAGAAAATTGAGAAGATTGGTACACCATTAAAAGATTGGGATATCAGAATAAATTACGGAATCAAAACAGGATTTAATGATGCCTTTATTATAGATGGAGCTAAGAGAAAGGAGCTGATTGATCAGGACCCTAAAAGTGAAGAAATTATACGACCTATTTTACGCGGCAGAGATATAAAAAGATATGCTTATGAATCTTCAGATTTATGGCTAATAAACACACATAATGGTATTAAAGAGAAAGGCATAAAACCAATAGACATCAATGTTTATCCAGCAATAAAGAATTATTTAGATAAATTTTATCCTCAATTAGAAAAACGAACAGACAAAGGAGATACTCCATACAACTTAAGAAACTGTGCTTATATGGAGGATTTTTATAAACCTAAATTACTATGGGCTGAAACAATGCGAATACATAAAGATCAAACACAAAAATTTCCAAGATTTGGATATGACCCTTTAGGAAAATATTTAACTGATAAGACTTGTTTCTTTGCAACTGGGCGACATTTAGACTTTATATTGTTAATTTTAAACTCTGCTATTGGAAAATATCTTTGTTATCAATATGTTTCTATATTAGATGACGGTGGCTTCTTAATGCAAAAAATTTACATTGAAAAAATACCGATACCTAAAATCGAAAATATTTATAATGAAAAGGTTGTAAGTTATATCAATAATTTTCAAAATTTAAATTTGGAGGATGAAATTAATTCTTTTGTATTTCAATTATATGGTCTGAATGATGAAGAGATCAGGTTTATAGTTGATCTATAAATTTTATTTCTTCGTCAATTAAATTATATGTTGAGTATACTAAATTATTTGATAACTTTTCTAATTCAGTAGAATCTTCATTGTTTTGTTTTGCTAATAAAATTTTTTGCAGTAAAGCTTTAAAAGGTTTTTGTTCATTCTCCGTAAGAATAGGAATAGGGAATAAAACAACATTTTGAGCGCCAACCTGCATATCTCCAACTCCCGTCTTGTTCATATTTGTAAGATAGCTATACCATTTTATTATCTTGGAATTTAAAATAATTACTAAATATTCCAGATAGTTTCCTGTGAGTATATAGCATGCATTGTTAACTATAAAGTTTTTATTATCGATAAAAAAAGCCATTTGATCTCCAATTATTTTCCATACAATTTTCTGTCTATAAAAATCCTCCCAATAACTTATCGAATCTTGTGTTTCAAACCATTGATTATTAGTCTTTTTACGAGATCCCTTATCTCCAGTCTGTTTTAACCGGTCATAGCCAAAGGACAGAAGATGCTGTTTTACAGCCGGATACAGTTCAATATCTATTTTCAAGCTTGGAAATGTCGTAATTAGATATAAATCAGCAAATTCAAATGAGTATCGCTTAATATCACGCCCTCTTAATAACGGTCGTAT